>SICY01000015.1 GCA_009697485.1 Nitrosarchaeum sp. | reverse complement strand
ATAGTTTATCGCCCTTGAGAGTCTTTTCTTCTTCTGATAAATGTTTTCTTCCGTATATGTGGCCCATTGATAAAAATTCATATGGCTATTTAGTCCACAACAAGCACAGCATGGTATATCACTATTTGATATTTGCTTAACAAATCATAACATTTTTCATATCCAGAAAACTAATAGTTCTTCATGGCTAATCTTGATGTTTTGTATCGAAATGTTGCAGCTAAAGTTATCAAAAGATGTCATGGCAGTATCAAAATTACAAAACATGGTAAAATTTTAGAGGTATATGATGTAAACAGACACATTTGGAGTAAGGGGCTTGCTGGATTAATCATTAAAGAAGAATGTAAGAATGTTGATTTGAAGGAATGGGAATTTGCATATGTCAGAAATTACATCATTAAAGAATTGCTTTCTTGATTATGACAATATTTTTTGTATCTGAAATCTAATATGTTACTTTTCGTATGAGATGTGGCTCTTTTAGCATCACCTGATAGTCTTTTGCAGCTGACAATTCAACTTCTCTAAGATTGTGGTTTGTAACTACGGTTAATGCTTCACAACGTGTGCAAAGTATTGTCTGACCGTCAGATCTTCTTTCAAAAACAACATTTTTTTCTAATCTATCATCTTTTTGGCATGTGGGGCATAATTTTGGTTCTTTTAGTATTGTTATTATTTCCCGGATGTAAATTGTTCTTGGCATTTGTGTATTTTACAAAAGTCTGACAAAAAAGAGTTTGTATTTTAATGTTAACTGGCATCCAGCATTTTGTTTCAAACAAAAACCGTTCTTTTAATTATTTGAACCAAAACGTTAGGTATTCAATATATTTCCTAATCTAGCCAATTAACAAATATCATTTGCATTATCCATGAAATATGTCTTTGGCATTTATTATTAAATAAAATTCTATGTTACTATTTCATCTAGACGGTCTTCTTCTTTGGCACGTCTTATTTCCATTGCTATTCTTCTGCCTACTCCAAAGGTTTTACCATATTGGTATTTTGTGTATGGGCTAGTAGTTGCTACGATTGGATTACCTGGAACGCGAAGTGACACGTCATACACTACAAATTCCAAATCTTTTGTAATTACACTTTGTAGTGAAAATGGCCCTATGATTCCTGGTGCATATTCTTTTTTGACAGCAGCCACAAATTTGTCTCCCATCTTGATTACTTTTTCAAGTAGTGATTCTCGAATACTTGCTGGAGTGTGACCAACTTCAATATTTTGTAAATCAATATCTATGTCTAATTGCTGTTTTGCAGGAAGCGCATTAAAGTCATGTATATTGGTTTGCAGTCTTCTCTCTATTCCTATGAAATCAACTTGTTTTGATATTGGTGTGTGAAAGAAATTAAAATTCATGTATGTTCCAATTGCTAGTTCTTCTATACTTGATTTTTCTAAATCTTTTCTAGAGATTAATCCTTGTTTTATCTTTGCTTCTGATTTTTCTTTATAGTCTTTGTATGATGATACAGTAAAGAAAGCACGTTCTAACGGTCTTTTCATTTCTTGAACTTTAACAATACATGGTTTATTGATGCTTTTTGGGTCTTTGAATAATTTTGGAAATTTTATCTTTGCTTTTTCTAATAAATAATACTGGTTTCTTTTGGCTGTTCTTTCTTCTGCCTGGAATAATTTTCTATTTCCAAATATTGGCACCTTGAATGAATTTTCAATAGTTTTGTATCCAAGATATACAGTCAGTGATCTATGTGGAATCACTATGGTGTTTGTATCTCTCAAAGTTTTTTGAATTTTAGGTGATGCCATGTCTTTAAATTTATTTAAAACTACAATTTCATCAGCTATTCTGCTAAATCTCTGATAAGGCTCTTCTCTACCTTTTTGACAATAAACAACAGTCTGAAAATTTTCATCTTTTGCTCCGTCCATAATTTCTAATGCGGAATGGCTTCCCATGACTCCTATTCTTACATCAGAATAACTACTCACAATTTTTTTAATTTCAGAATTATTAATCATATATTGGCTACAATACAGGAACTAATATAGCTAATTTTTAATTATTTGGCTCGATTCTCTGATCACAAGATTTTTCTAAAAAGACGTGTAGATAATTGTATGATGTATTCCCTTGAATTACAGATGGCTGGAGTAATTTTGCTATCTGCAATGGCTGTAGGTGGAATTTCTTTATGGCTCAAAAGAAGAAAGGAACAACAAAAATTAGATGCATATGACGGTGAGACACAGAATATCTAATTTACCTGTGCTAACTTGCTATCCAATAGATAAAATACAGATATGTTTTAGATAACTCATAATGAAATTAATAGTTGGTATTACTGGTAGCACTGGCGTTATCTATGGAATTCGTTTGTTAGAGGTCCTCAAGAAATTAGGTGTTGAGACTCATCTAATAATGTCTGAGTGGGCTATCAAATGCATTTCTATGGAGACAGAATTTCAACTTGATTATGTAAAGTCTCTTGCAATGAACACTTCTGATGAAAAAAATATGGCATCTAGTGTTTCTAGTGGAACTCATAAAGTCGACGGTATGATAGTTGCACCATGTAGTATGAAAACACTTTCTGCAATTGCAAACGGATACGATGATACTCTTGTAGCAAGAGCAGCTAGTGTTACAATTAAGGAGTCTAGAAAACTAATTTTAATGGTCAGAGAAACTCCACTTTCTGCAATACATCTTGAAAATATGCTCAAGCTGTCCCGATTGGGTGTTGTAATTTTACCTCCTGTTACAGAATTTTACACAAAACCAAAAACCATTGATGATATTGTAAATCATGGTATTGGAAAGTGTTTAGACCAATTTGGTCTAGAGCACGGTTTATACCCTCGTTGGGGCACTTTTAAATTATAATTGCCAAAAATTATTTTTGAAAAAATCATAAAGGCTGACAGGAAAAAAGTCTTTGAACTTATGACAAATTATAAAAATTTTCAAAAAATTCTTCCACAATACTATCCCTCTATCAGAATAATCTCTGTCCGTGGAAATGTATCTGTTGTAGAAGAACACCTGCAAATTGCTGGACGAGAATTAGTTATGATGGCAAAACATGTAACTGATGAACCAATTTTGCATGAAATTTTTATTATTGGAGGAGATGCAAAAGGCACTCATATCATTAAGCGATATGAGTCTGTTACACATGGGACAAAGTTGACTCTTGAAATTGATTGGAAACTAAAAGGCATGATGAAACTATCTAATTTTTTTGGTAAAAACAAGGTTCTAAACGACTATTCTAAGATTATTGATGAATTTGCTGTAATTGCCGAAGCACTAGTCTAGCTTTTTTTCTTTGTTTTTAAAATCATTAAGCTCTTTTTCTCCTTCAATCTTACCTTTCTCAAACTCTGATTTTGCCTTGCCAAAAGTTTTAGCTAGTTCTGGTATTTTCTTTGCTCCAAAGATAACAACTGCTGCTAGCACTACAATTACCAATATCTCATTTATTCCCATTGCAAGCAGAATATTATGTAGTGTCATCTGAGCTCTAGTCTATGATTTAAGATTTAAATCTTTTTTACGTTTTTTATGCTCAATTATTATCATGCCTCCAAGATAAAGTACCATCATAGGTACTGCAATAAACCACATGGTAATCCCGCTTCCATCTGGGGTAACTATTGCACCAAAGATTACAATTGCTAGTATTGCATATCTTATGTTTTTTCTCCAAAAGTTATCGCCTACTATTCCTGACATTGATAATGCATACATTATCAATGGGATTTGAAATGATACACCAAATGCAAGTAAATATTGTAAAACAAACGTAATGAAATCCATTATGTTAAGAAATGTGATTAATCCAGATGCATCTCCATACATGTAAAGAAATTCTAACATGTATGGAATTACTAAAAAATATGAAAAGACACAACCTGTTATGAATAATGCTAATGCAGGAAGTGCAATGCTGCGCGTAACTTTGATTTCACGTTCTTTTAATGCAGGTTTTATGAATCCTACTGATTCTTTGATTATTACTGGCATTCCAACTACTATCGCTACAAGTGCTCCCACATAAATTTGGGCAAAGAGAGCTTGTCCTGGTTCTGTTTGTATTAATTGGACTCCTTCTGGAACTAAATTATTTTTCATATGATTTGTAATTTGTGCAGCAACATTATTGATTGGATCGAGTGCAGGATAGTATAGCTGAACCCCTGCAATATCAATTGGGTATAAATGACATGAAATTATAAATGCAAAAATTATTCCTATTATTATGATAATTCGCATAATTCGTTTTCTTAATTCTTCTAGATGTTGATTGATACCTTCAATTGATGACATCTAAATTCATCTATCTTTAAACTGTTTTATCTATTTGCCTGGAATCGGAAGTAGTTTTGCTTCTGGCAATCCTGCATTTTTGAGTTCTTCCGTACTCAAATCATGGAATTCTAAGGAGATAATTGCTTTTGTCTTAAATTTCTGTTCCATACCTTTTGCTAATGCTGCAATATCTTTACTGGAATAGATTTCTTTTGAATCTTTGAGAAATATTCTCTCACCTTTTGCCATTTCTTTTCCACCAAATCTCTCTTGAAGGAAGCTTGTGATAGAAGGTAATTCGCTTCTTGGTATATTGTTGTAATAATATGTAATTCCCTTGATTGATTCATAGTCATATGGTGTGCCGTTTCTATACATGAAGATGCCAATGAAAATTGCTTCTACGTCTGGTTCTCTAATACATTTAATTTCCCAATTTAGTAATTTTTCTTCATTATAGACAAATTGTTGCATTTCATCTGCAGTAATCTTCCAATATCTTGATCTTGACAATATGTCATATTCTCAAGTAATCTGATATAAATTTCAATGTCCCACAATGAAATAGTACCTTCAATTTTGACTTGATATAATTTCAAGAAATGTGATTGACTGATTTGGAACTATATTTTTTAGAAATTATTACTTCGATAACAAGACCCGTAACTATTACTGCCAACACTGCTATTGCAGACCATAAGAATTGAACTAATGGGTCTGTGGTTTGTATTGCTGCAGCTGTCATCATGGTATCCTCCATAGGCATTGATTTGAGTGTCATCTCTGGTGCTTCTGAAGGTATGGAACTCATCATTGGAGTTTGTCCTACATCTAATCTTGACTCTGTTCCTTTTTGGATAACCTGTGATGAAAACCATGCAGCTATGGACACTCCTCCAAGTGTAGCCAATCTGTGAATTCTTGTAAATGAATTAAAAAGAGATTTGCTCTTCTTTGCAGGCTCTGACATTTTTGCTGGTAGGATTATGATTGCAAGCTTGTCTACTGTGTAAAACTTCATGTCGTGAGATTTTGTATTTTTTCCAACACTGGTGATTTTTACTACTCCTGATTCTTGCATTTTTTTTAAATGATAAATTACCAATGGCAATGAAATTTCTGTCTTTTGTGATATTTGATTTGCAGTCAACGAATCATTGAATAAAATTTTTAAAATTTCTCTACTTGAATCTGAACTTAATATTTCTCCTATTGCTTTCATCTTTTGATCTTCGGTTGATATAATTTCAACTCTGTCTGAAATTCCCACTGCATCATCTTCCACATTGTCTTTCATTGACCAAATCACATTTGATATGTCTTATTAAGACTTGTTGTTAAAATGAGATTTAATCAAACCTTATCTACAAAAATCTGTATTGTAAATTATGAAACATTCAAAACAAATCATCACAGCAATGATTGCTGTGCTGGTAGTCTCTGTGACTATGGGCGCAATTTCGGCGACACCAAATGCAACTGCACAGGAAGTTACTCCATTCCCATCTAGGGAAAAAGTGATATCTGTTACAGGTACTGCAGTTTCAAGTGTAGAGCCAGATCTTGTAAACATTAGTTTTGGTGTTGAAATTCAAGAGAAAACTGCTAAAGATGCGCTAACTGCAAACTCTGAATTGATGAGTAAAGTGATAGACTCTATAAAGCAAGTTGGAATTACTGATTCAGAAATCAGTACATCCCAGTTCAATATCTATCCTGTATATGATAACTATCAGGAACCCGTAACTGGTAGATATACCCAAGAACTTGTTGGATATAGAGTAAGCAATATCATCAATGTAAAAACTGAGAAACTTGACAGTGTAGCTTCAATCATTGATAGTGCAGTAAGTGCAGGAGTAAACAGAGTAGACAGTGTGTTTTTTTCACTATCTCCAGAAGTTTATTCTAAACTCAAAGATGACCTTTTAGAAAAAGCAATTCTAAATGCACAGTCAAAAGCAGGAAAGGCATTATCCCCACTTAATTATAAAATAATTGGAGTAAAGGAAATATCCTTATCTGAATTTTCAATGCCATATCCAACGCCAATGTATAGTGCAGATTATGGTATGATGGAAAAATCATCTGCCCCAACACCAATATTCTCATCCGATCAAGATGTGAGTACCAGTGCCAACGTTGTTTTCCTAATAGGAAGCAACTAGTTTTTTTATTTTTAAAATAAAAGTCCCTCTGAATATTTTTTAGTTTGATATTTCTGAATTTGAGTATTAAAGCACAAACCTATAGGAAGATAGATTAACCTCTTTTTAATTTTGCAAATTATTAATGGCTATTTTTAATGTTCACGTGATCATTGAAAACAAACCTGGAATTAGTGATCCTGAAGGCGAAACAATTCTAAATGATCTTGTATTGAAAGGCACACATTCTGCAATATCTAAAATCAAAACTGCAAAAATGCTAAAATTTACAATCAAAGAAAAAGATAAAAAATCTGCACAAACTAGAGTTAAAGAAATCTGTGATGAATTACGCATTTACAATCCAATGGTAAGCAAAATCACAATTGATGTATTTGATAGTTGATTTTATCTTCTAAATTGTTCAATTTATGCGTAAATTTACCAATGCATCACCAGATCCTGATTTATTGTTCCATCTGTTTAGTGGCAAGCGATCAAATATTCTTCATTTTGGTATTTTTTGACTAGATTCAAATTAAATATCGCTGCAGATAAAACTAATTGTGAAGATAGGTGTAATAGTTTTTCCAGGCAGTAATTGTGATCGAGACATGTACCATGTCTTGACTGATGTTTTCAAACTTGATGCTGAATATTTTTGGCATGAAAAAGGACTACCAAAAAACATTGATGCTGTAATCCTTCCAGGCGGGTTTTCTTATGGTGACAGATTGAGATCAGGGGCAATTGCAGCTCATAGCCCAATAATTAAAGATGTCAAAAAAATGGCAGAAAAAGGAATTCCAATTTTAGGGGTATGCAATGGATTTCAAATTCTTGTAGAGGCTGGCTTACTACCTGGTGCATTACTCAAAAACACATCGCTTAATTTTATGTGCAAGTGGACCAGTCTAATAGTTGAAAATAACAAGACTCCTTTTACAAATAAATTAAAACTGCATCAAAAAATTCCAATTCCAATCGCTAATGGCGAGGGAAGATATTATGTGGATGATGAGACACTTAAAAAATTAAAGAAAAAAAATCAAATTGTATTTAGATACAGTGAAGTAGTAAACGGCTCTTCAGATAGAATAGCTGGAGTTTGTAATGAAGATGGCAATGTTGTTGGTATGATGCCTCATCCAGAAAGAGCTGCTGAATCTGAAATTAATCCAATTGACAATAAACCGTCTTCTCTTATTTTTGAATCACTACTAACTACAATTGGTGTTAAAAATTGAGTTTAGAGCCACAGGAACTAGATGATCTTACATCTAAAATCGGAAGAAAACCCACGTCTACTGAATTACAAATTGTAGCTGCTGAATGGTCTGAGCATTGCTCATACAAATCATCAAAGAAGCATCTCAAAATGTTGCCCATGAAAGGACCATTGGTTATATCTGAAAAAGGATATGATTCTGGAGTTTTAGATGTTGGTGATGGCTATGTCATAACTGCTCATATTGAAAGTCACAACCACCCATCAGCTGTTGAGCCATACGGTGGGGCTGCAACTGGTGTTGGTGGAGTCATTCGCGATATTCTTTCAGCAGGAACAAGACCTATTGCCATTTTTGACGGTCTGAGATTTGGCGATATTGAAAAAGATCTACAAGCAAGATGGCTTTTCAAAAATGCAGTTACTGGAATTGCCGATTATGGAAACTGTTTGGGAATTCCTACCATTGGCGGTGAAGTTGAATTTGATGAATGCTATTCTAATTATGCACTAGTTGATGTTGCAGCTATTGGATTTGGAAAGAAAAAGAATCTGATCAAAAATCATGCTAAAAAAGGTGATCTTGTAGTATTGCTTGGAGGCTCTACCGGAAGAGATGGAATTGGCGGCTCGCAATTTGCTTCTGACTCTTTAGAATCTGAGAATAGATCTGCAGTCCAAATCCCAGATCCCTTTATTGAAAAATTAATCATAGAGGCAATACTGGAAGCTCGAAATCAGAATCTTATTCACGCAATGAAAGATCTTGGTGGCGGTGGATTGTCTTGCGCGGTATCTGAAACTGCAGATGCGTTATCCATTGGAATCGAAATGGATGTCAATAAAGTCCATACTCGTGAATCTGATATGAATCCTGATGAAATTATGGTGTCTGAATCCCAAGAAAGAATGTTAATAGTGACAAACAATGACAAACTAAAAAAACTAGATAAAATCTGCAAAAAATTTCGTATCACTTGTTCTGTTATTGGTCATGTGACTTCAAATAATATGATGCATGTAAAAAAAGGCAAAAAGACATGCGCTAATCTTCCAACTGATGTTGTTGCAAATGCTACTCTTTTAGATAGACCATCCAAGAAACCTGCATATCTAAAAAACATAGAAAAAGAAAAGAAACTCAAACCAATCTTAGACTATTCAAAAATGATGATGAAGTTTATCTCATCGCCAAACATTGCAAGCAAAATTTGGGTATATGGACAATATGATCATGAGGTCGGTATTCGAACCGTAGTCAAACCTGGCATGGATTCATCCGTTCTTCGACTTGATAACGGTAAATTTTTGGCAGCAAAAATAGATGGCAATCCAAAGCACTGCTATATCAATCCCAGAGAAGGAGCAATAGGATGCTTTGAGGAGGCATGCCGAAATGTTGTTTGTACTGGTGCAAAACCAATTGGAATGCTTGATCATTTACAATTTGGAAATCCAGAAAACCCTGAAATCTTTTGGACATTTTTAGAATCGCTAAAAGGTCTCACCGACTTTGCAAAATACTTTGAAATTCCATGTGTTGGCGGAAAGGTCAGTTTGTACAATGAAACACCATCTGGTCCGATTAAGCCTACACCTATAATTGGAATCTTGGGCTTGATTGATAAAACTCCTCTATACTCTCAGAAAATTACTACTGGCAATTGCCTTGTAATTATTGGTGATACTAAAAATGAAATGGGTGGTTCTGAATACTTTGAATACATTCACAAGTTTGTTGGAGGAAAATGCCCTGTTGTTAATTTCCAGGAATCTAAAACTAATATGAATATAGTTTTGGATTTGATCAGAAAAGATCTTCTAAAAACAGTACATGACTGCTCTAAAGGTGGTCTGGCAGTAGCTGTCTCAGAGATCTGCATGACACACCAAATAGGATGTAATGTCTCATTAGAGAAAGTACCTGGTCCAAAATTGGACGTTGATAGAATCTTGTTTTCTGAAAGCCATTCCAGATATCTTTTGGTTTTAGAAAAGAAAAACACCAAAAAACTTGAAGAACTTCTCAAAAAGAGCAAAGCTTCATACAAAATGATTGGAGAATTTGGCGGTGAGAATATTCGATTTAATAAAGAAAACAAACATGTTATCGATCTAAGAGTTGATAAGGCACAAAAAACTTGGTTTAATTCGTTAAGGGAGTTGGTAGTGCATGGTTAAAGAAAATTGTGGTGTGGTTGGAATTTTTAGTCTTAGTGGAACTAATGTTGTTCCTATGGCAATTGATGCACTTAGGGCATTACAACACAGAGGACAAGAAGCATGGGGCATTGCAATTCCAAACAAAGAGCCACTAAAAAGACTAGGTCTTGTATCTGGCGCTTCCTCAGAGTTTAAGAAAATTTGCGAAGATTATTCTTCTCCATCAGTAATTGGTCATGTTCGATATTCTACTATGGGAAGAAGCACACTTGAAAATGCTCAACCCCTCAAAGTCAAAGATCTTTGTATTGCTCATAATGGAACTATCGTAAATGTCCAAGAACTATCTAATTTGGTTGGAGGATGCTCATTTACCCCTCAAAATGCAAGTGATACATTAGTTGCCGCACAGAGACTAGTGTCATTAATTTCCGAAAACGGTCAAATGGGAAAGGCCCTTGCAATTTTGAAAAATGAAATGGTTGGCTCTTATTGTTTCACATTTATCTCTGACGATAATTCTGTGTATGCCGCAAGGGATCCTAAAGGATTCAGACCTATGGTTTTGGGTTACAAAGAATCTGACGATACATACATTGTTGCATCTGAATCATCTGCCATTTCTGCAGTTGGTGCAACACTTCAAAGAGATGTCAAACCAGGCGAACTGATCAAAATCAGTAAAAATGGATTGGAAACTGAAAGATTCTCTGATGATATGTCCCGCGCTCATTGTTCTTTTGAATTTACTTATTTTGCACATCCTTCCAGTAATATGGAAGGCGCTAACATTTACATCTCAAGAAAAAGAATTGGGCAATTTTTGGCAAGAAAATTCCCGATTAAAGATGCCGACCTTGTAATACCAGTTCCTGATTCTGCAAGACCTGCGGCATTGGGGTATGCTCAAGAATTGGGTCTTACATTTGATGAAGGACTACTCAAAGATAGATATAGCAAGAAAGGACCGTTACGTAGTTTTATCGAACCACATCAAAGCGATCGAATTGAAATTAATCGCTGGATTATCCCAATCAAAGAAATCATTGAAGGCAAGCATGTTGTTGTAATTGACGATAGCCTAGTCCGTGGTACTAGTTCCAAAGCAATCATCCAAGCACTACGAAGAGCTGGCGCAAAAAAAATCAGCATGGTTATCACATATCCACCAATCAAATTTCCATGTTATGCTGGAATTGATTTTCCATCTCAAGAAGAACTTGCAACATTCTCAAATGGAAAGGATATGACTGACGAGGAACTAACTGAAATGGTCAGAAAGAGTATCGGGGCTGACTTTCTGGGTTACAATGATGCTGAAAACCTTGCAGCTGCTATAGGGATTCCAAAAGATTCAATGTGTTTTACTTGCTCGTCTGGAAATTATGATTCATTGGGAATTACACCAGAGTTTAAAACCCGTATGGAGATGAAAGGCGAGTAATATGGAAACTGCATATGTTTTAGTCAAAAGCGAAATGGCGCATGAAATGGAAGTGATGAGTGATCTTTTAAAAATAGATGCTGTAAAAGAAGCCAAGGGAACATTTGGTGTCTATGATATTTTTGTAAAAGTTGAGGCAAAGACCTCAAAAGAAGTAGAAGATACAATTACAAAACAGATTAGAAAAATAAAAAATGTCCTTTCTACAACCACTTTATCTGTAATTCCAGAACAAAACAAAAAATAATTTTTTGCTTCTTTCTTTAAATATTGTTTTTTAGGGAATGAAACTGTGCATATAATTTGGAATTATATTAAACCACAATAATATTCTTAATTATTAGAAACACATTGTATCTTTGGTGAAGAACTACACAATTTTAATTGCAATT
>SICY01000079.1 GCA_009697485.1 Nitrosarchaeum sp. | reverse complement strand
TTCCATTATATTCATCTAAAGTGACATAAGCCCCATGATCCATTACTTTAGTTATTGTAGCAAGAACAATTTCTCCTTGTTCTGGCATCTCTTGAATTTCAGTAGACATTTCTTCTAAATTTTTCTTCTGTATAATTTAATGTTGCTAGCTAGAAATCAATTCCTTTTTTTGCTTTTATGCCACGTTGAAATGGATGTTTTATTTCTCTCATTTCTGTGACTAGGTCTGCCAATTCAATGATTTCATCTTTAGCATAATTTCCAGTTAGTATAAGATCTAATTCTCGTGGTTTTGATTTAATCAAACTAAGAACATCTTCAATTTTTACTAGACCTAAATTTATGGCATAATTTATCTCATCTAAAATTATAATGTCGTACTTTCTTGATTGAATTTTTTCAATACTAATTTTAATTGCCTCTTTTGCAATTCTTTCATGTTCTTCTTTAGGACTCTTGTCATCTATTATTCCAACAAATCCCTTTCCAATAGCAACCATCTCAAACTCTGGTTCTAGTCTCTTAGATGAATACATCTCGCCATAATGCCATGATCCTTTGATGAACTGTATCATGCAGGTTTTTTTTGCATAACCTGTTGCTCTTAATGCAATTCCTAAAGCTGCAGTCGTTTTCCCCTTACCTTTTCCAGTATATACAATAGTTAAACCGTCTTTCTCCATAGATAATTCATGAATTATCCAAGTAAAAACATTGAGTATTGTTTAGGTCAAATGTATCAATTTAAATAAAAAACGATTCTAATCATACGAATTGAAAATTCCAAGAATTACATTAGCAGGAGCTACTAGCGGAGTTGGAAAGACATCGATAACATGTGCAATTATCTATGCTTTACAAAAAAGGGGTTTTTCAGTACAACCATTCAAAGTAGGTCCTGATTACATTGATCCAAGTTATCTTTCAAGCATATCAAAACATGAAGCATTTAATCTTGATGTTTGGTTAATGGGAGAAAATCAACTTTTGGAGAGCTTTGTATCTAATTCAAAATCTGATATTTCTGTCATTGAAGGAGTAATGGGATACTATGATGGATTTAGTGGAGATTCAAATTATGCTAGCACTCAACATGTTGCATCTTTAACAAAATCTCCAGTACTTTTGATATTGGATGCAAGTAAAACTGCTCGATCAATTGCTGCAACAGCACTTGGATTTCAAAAATTTCATAGAAATTCTAGAATTTCAGGAATTATCTTAAATAAAATTAGTAGCAACAAACATGAAATTTTGTGTAGGCAAGCACTTGAAAAAACAAAACTTCCAATTATAGGAGTAATTTACAAAAATTCAGAACTAAATTTTGAATCTAGACATCTAGGATTGATTCCAACAAAAGAAAAAAATCTTAAATCAAAAATTGAAAAAACTTCCAAAATAATTTCAGACTCACTTGATATTGAAAAAATTATTCAAATTATGAAAAATCCTATACCACTTCCAACAAAATCTAAAATTATAATAAAAAAACCAAAAACTACAATCGCTATAGCACTTGATAGTTCTTTTAATTTCTATTATCGTGATAATCTAGAAGCATTAAGGCGTGAAGGTGCTAATCTAAAATTTTTTAGCCCAATACATGATAAAAAACTTCCAAAATCTGATGGAATTTACATTGGAGGTGGTTTTCCAGAAATTCTTGGTGATTTACTTGAAAAAAATCATGTTATGAGAAAAATTATAAAGAAATCATCTGAAGAAAATACGCCAATCTATGCAGAATGTGGAGGATTGATGTATCTTACAAAATCTATTGATTATGGGAATAAAAAATTTAAAATGATTGGTCTCTTTGATGCAGAAACAAAAATGACCAAAAAAATGAAATTAAATTATACAAAAGGTAAGATAGTTTCAAAAACTCCCATTTCAGATAAAACACATGATTTACGAGGACATGAATTTCACTATTCGGAATTAGATTCTGTTTCTTCTGATTCAAAATTTGCATATGAACTAGATATTGGTGAAGGAATTAAAAATCATAAAGACGGTCTGATTCAACACAACACACTAGCATCATATGGACATCTCTACTTTGATAGTTCTGATTATGCCAAAATTTTTGTGAGAAATTGTATTGATCATTCACGAAGATGATTCTGCTCTTACAATCTTGTATAGTGCATTAATTATTGCAGATGCTGAAGAACTTCCTCCTTTCCTTCCTTTATTGGTGATAAATGGTGTACCTTCTAATTTACTAAGTTCTTCTTTAGACTCTGCAGCACAAATAAATCCTACTGGAATTCCAATGATTAGTGCAGGTTTGACAATGCCTTCTTTTACCATTTGTATTACTTCCATAAGGGCAGTTGGTGCATTGCCAATTGCAACTATACCACCATCAATATCTGATAATGCTGCTCTCATTGATACTTGAGAGCGAGTTTTATTTTCTTTTTTTGCAATTTCCATTATTTCTGGGTTTGAAATATTACAAACAATCTTGTTTTGAAAATCTTTTAGATTTTGCTTATTCAG
>SICY01000014.1 GCA_009697485.1 Nitrosarchaeum sp. | reverse complement strand
GAACACATATTTGGCTTAACATAAGACCTGATAATTCAGGCAATGTATCAATTATAGGTACAACGATTATTAGTGATGAAAAATCCACCACACAAAATAATCCTTCAGCGTCAGTATCAAATGTAAGTCAAGACATTATTGTCTATATTCTACTTGGAATTATTGTATTAATTGGACTTGTAGTTATGATGAGAAAAAAGAAATCATCAGTAACTTCTAGAGAAATTCAAGATAATAATACATAAGCCCCTCAGATAAAATCATTATCTAAAAAATATAAGTGCCAAAATTAATTTTCAAACTCTTTTTGTGCCAATAATTGGAAAAATTAGTCTCCACTTGATCCACAAGAACAAAAACCATATTCATCAATTCTAACATTACAGATTATACATTTTTCTCCATAATCTACTTCCCAAGGCTCTTTTCCATATAGTTTAAAATGATCATCAATCTCAAGTGGGATTTCACGTTTCTTTCCCAATGATTTGTATATGTAAAGCAACTATACATAGATTATCGGAGATTAAATTATGAAAATTGAATGTGGATGTCACTGCATCAAATGTAAAAGTACAAATCTTGAATCAAATAGAATTGGACAAATTGAGAAAGATGGATATTTTGATATGCATCATACATGTAATGAGTGTAACTCACATTTTGATCATTTGGAAGGAGAAATTTTTGATAATTGTGAAAAATGCCAGTACAAGATTAGTTAGATACTAGAGCATTTTGTACAAAATAATGTGCTCTATTTTCTTTTGAATTTTTTAAAATTTCTCTGTTAGATGCCATTTTTGCTAAAGCTTTTGATACATCTAAAGGACTAGCACCCCAACCATATTCTCTTAGTTGTTGAACAGTTTCTGTTACTGTTCTTGGGGAATCAAAGAATTTACTGGTTTCTAATATTCTCAATTTTGTTTTAATTTCATGAGAACCAATTGGTTTTGGCTCATTAAATTCTGGTTCATATGCTTCTGCATCATCCAAATACTCTAAACCGTATTGGTTAGATTGTATTGATTCTTTTGATTTTGTAATTTCTTTATTTTTATTTTCATAGATAATTTTTGCATGATTTGTGTGTATGTAATTTGAAATATTTGCAATGATTTCACCTAAAGTTTGATTATCAACGTAGAAATCTCTAGAGTCAACCTCAATTTCATTCTCACCAAGTTTGAGTTTTATTCTAGCCATACTCATAAATCGCAAGGTTTTGATTTATTCTACTAGCTCTAATGAGCTTTAAGATTAGATCAAAACTTTTACACACATAAATTGGATTTTTTTCCTATTGAGTTAAAAAGCAATTTTGAGATATTATGGTATGAGAACCTCGGCTAAGGGAATAATCATAATATTTGTTATAGGAATGAGTCTTTTTGGATATTCTCAATATGCGTCAGCCTCACAAATAGGCGTAACAATTACACAGAGTCATCTCCTTGAGAAGAACGAGAAGGGCTCAACGTATAATGTTGAGCTAGAATTTAGCAATCCTTCATTGTTGGTTTTGACAGCAGGTAAAACAGAGTTTTTTGTAATAGCAAATGATGAGATGATTGGAAAAGGAGATCTAGAATCATTTGTACTTCCAGCATTAGGAAGCACTTCAGTTAGTGGTACTTTTCTAAGAGAACCCAATGTAGATTCGCAAGTCTCAACAGTAAAGATAAGTGGAGTTACAAAGTATAATATAATTTTTACATCTATTGATGTACCTTTTGTGTTTTATCCAACAGAAGAACAGGCAAGAGAATTTATACATCCAAATTAGTTTTTTAAAGAATGTTAACTGTTTTTGGTTCAACTGCATTAGATACTATTAGAACTCCAAAAAAAACATTAAAAGATGTTCTAGGTGGGGCTGCAACGTTTGCAGCTATATCAGCAAGTAACTTTGTAAATACTGGATTAATAGCAGTGGTAGGAAAAGATTTTCCTAATGAGTATTATAAAATTTTATCAAAATATCTTGATTTACAAGGATTGACAGTAAAGGAGGGGAAAACTTTTCGTTATGATGGAAGTTATGATAAAACACTTAGTTCCAGAGAAACTTTGAAAACTGAGCTTAATGTACTTGCAGATTTTAAGCCAACAGTTCCTGAAGAATATAGAAAATCACAATTTGTGTATTTAGCAAATAATGATCCTGATCAAAATTCTACTCTTATCAAAGAATTTGACAAAGTAAAATTTTCAATGTGTGATACTATTGAGTTTTGGATATCTACAAAACGAGAATCAGTAATTAAGATGATTAAAGCTGTAGATGCAGTTGTAATAAACGATGAGGAAGCTAAACTACTAACAAAAGAATTCAATTTGGTCAAATGTGCAAAAAAGATGATGGAGTGGGGTGCAAAATATGTAATTATTAAAAAAGGTGAGCATGGATCAATGATGTTTTTTGATGATGTGATATTTCCATCTGTAGGATTTTCATTGGAAGATGTAGTGGATCCCACTGGTGCAGGAGATTCTTTTGCAGGTGCCATGATAGGATATTTAGCTAGTAAAAATTCAGTCAATCTATCAGATATTAAAAAAGCTGTAGTCTATGGAAATGTTTTAGGTTCTTTTGCTGTTGAAAAATATGGATTAGATGGGTTACTCCAAATTAAAAAAACAGATATTACAAAACGAGTTAAACTATATGAGAAAATGATCCGTTTCTAAAAAGATTTAAGTTTGATTATTTCCGCAGATCAATTGAATACTCATAAGATATGTCTGAAAAAATAGAAGATCGTTTAGAAACTATATTCAAACTACAGAAAGGTCTATCAGAAATGATGGACCTAGATAGATATCCAAAAGATTCTGAAGGACGAATTTCTGCGTTATGTACTGCAATTATGCATGAAGCAGTAGAACTGCAAAGAACTACAAATTGGAAGTGGTGGAAAACTCCAACTTCATTTAATGTATCTGAAGCAAGAGAAGAATTAATTGACATATGGCATTTTGTGATTCAGGCATCATTAGAGCTAAAGCTGACTCCAGATGATATTCTTGAGGAATATAAGAAAAAAAATGAGATCAATCGAGAAAGACAAAAAGTAGGATACTAGATTACAAATTTTTTAATTGTGTCAAAATTTGTTTCATTTATTATATTTACAAGATTAATTTCATTTTGAAAATAGTTTATTTCTGATTTAGTCACAGTAAGAAATGGATCAGGGCTAGTTGAATTGATTATTTTTCCATAATTATCAATTCCATTTTTATGTAATTCAAATAAAGAATGACCTGCTTTATGACCCCAAACTTCTTTGCCACAGATTATAATGGTTTTAATTTTTTTATTTTGATTAACATATTTAATTATAGAATCAATTCCTTTATTTTCAGAAAGTAATCTACCAACCATTGAAATGTGATTCAAAAGTTCAGAATTTGAAATTTTTTTAAGCAAGTCCATACTTGAAAGCGTACAAATCGCTATAGAAGAATCAGTATTTCCTATATATGATTCTTCATGAATTGGTAATATGATCTTGCATAATTCTCCAATTACATTTCCAAGGCTATTCATTTAGTATATCACGAAGAGTTTTTGCGATAAATTCAATATTTTTCGTAGTAACTTTAGGATGTATTGGAAGAGATAAAACGTGTGATGACGCCCATTCGGTTACCGGAAGTTTGATTTTTTGTTGGTAAAATGGTGTTTTATGAACTGGGATTGGATAGTAAGAAGCTGCACCAATTCCTTTAGCATTAAGTTTTTTCAAAATTTTATCTCTTTTTGATGTAGCTATTGTGTAAAGATACCAATTTACATTTTCATAATTACGTTGACGTGGAAGTATAATATCTAGATCAGAAATTAATTTTGATAAAAAATTTGCATTCTTTTTCCTTGTCTTAAGAAAACCAGGAAGTTTTTTCATTTGTATTGTTGCAATTGCAGCACTAATTTCTGGTAATCTTAGATTTAGTCCAAATATTCTAGTATCGTATCCATGAACCATTCCATGATTTCTAATCATTAACAATTTATCTCGTAGTTTTTTATTATTTGTTGCAATAAATCCTCCTTCTCCGGCAGTCATTACTTTTGCAGGATACATACTCCAACAACCTAAATCAAAAAAAGTTCCAGCATGTTTTCCTTTGTAGGTAGAACCTAATGATTGTGCAGAATCTTCTATTATTGGTAAATTATGTTTTTTGGCAATTTCTGAGATTCTATCAATAAAAGATACATTTCCATAAAGATGAACAGGCATAATTGCTTTAGTCTTTTTTGTAATCTTTTTTTGTAGATCATCAGGATCCATAGTATAATTTTCTTTCAGTATATCAACAAAGACAGGTTTAGCCCCAGTAGATACCACAGAATTAGCTGTTGCAACAAATGTAAATGATGGAACTAGTACTTCGTCTCCTTTTTTGATATCCAAAGCATAAAGTGCAGCTTGTAAAGCTGCTGTACCAGAATTTACAGCAACAACATATTTTGATTTTATAAAGAGTGATGCTGATTTTTCAAATGCTTGTACATATTCTCCCCCCTGATTAGCTGCTGATGTAAGTGCACCATTTTTGAGGATATTAGTCACTGCAGATATTTCGTCTTTACCTACAAATGGAACATTGATTGCAATTTTCAACAGATATTCTCTTTAAAACTAGTCTATAAATCTCATGAAATAGGCATGAATTTTTATATTTCGAAATTAGGAAATTCACATAATGAATCAACGTCATCTTGAAAAGTCAAATGCAGGTTACAAAGTTTACCTATACATTTTCTATGTTTGTGGATTCATTATGGTTTCAAGTCTTGTTTTTGGAGTTTACATTACTATGATAGAATGGATAGAAAATGGAGCATATGTAATGGGAGAAGCAATACAAAATACTTTCATACCATTTGAAAATTTTTCAAGAGTTTCAACATGGATATTTTTTTCTACAATTATTGGATGGTACTGTGTTTCAAGAATAGGATGGAGAAGAACTGCAGGAAATAAAATTGTTGGTTGGAAAATGGCATTGCTTCAGCTAATGTTGTTAGGATTTGTAGTTATTACACTGTATGAAGTATTATACAATTTTACGGTTTTAAATGCAAAGATCACTGCAGGTATGATTGAAGGCAATGTTCCTAATATTGATATGTTATCTATTGCATATCCTGATCCAGATAGACCATGGAATTTAATTTTTGCAACAAAAGTTTTCCTTGCAGCATTTATTATTAGTGCTCATGCATTTTATCTTAGTACTAAACCAAGAAAAAATTTAGAAGAAGTAGAATTATAGATTAAAAAATATTCATCTAGATGCAAACATTTTTCCTAGTTTTTCTTGATCAGATTTTACTTTACCAAATGCCTTTCTATGAGTAGAATTACAAAATTTTACTGTTTCTGAACGTGGGTCATGCTTTCTTGTTTCTTCTATAATTCTACCACACCAAAAGCAATATTCTTTCTTAATGGCACCAAGTTCCCATCCTAAAAATTTTGAGTCATAATATCCTTTTTCTTTTGGGCGTATAGAATTTAGAAAATCTCCATTATCAGATTGAACCCAAATATTTTTTATTTTAGGATGAAATGGTTTACTCCATCGTCTTTTCTTGTCATCCCATTCAATATTATTGTCAGTACAAAATTTATAAAATTGCTCCTCAAATTGTTTAGAAACCACGATTTTGTTCATATTTTCGCCTATGAAAGTATTCGTAAAAGATAATCTGTTAAACTAATGATTTTTTGTTTATTCCAAGAATTTTTTAGAATCAAGTGAGTTTTAGTGAAAAAACTGTTTTTCTACTAGATAATACTATACTAAACATGGGATTATTTGGTAATTCTAATGAAACAAAATGTAAAAAGTGTGGAACTGTACTTTCTGATCCAGAAAGACTAAAAAAACATCAAGAAATTGCACACAATAAGAAAAAGGAAAAGTGTAGAGCCTGTGGTACAGAATTTGATTCTTCAGAGGATCTAAGAAAGCATAAAAAAAATTGTAAATAACGGTATTTTTTAATTATTTTATTTACCAAAAAATACTTTAATTAATATTATTTTTTTGGATAAATTTATTTTTTAGAAATTTAGTTTGTTTACTAATCAACATTTGTGATAAAGATTATCTGTTCCTAATTTGTATATTTTAGAGAGTTCTTTATCTGCTTCTTCTTTACTCATTAAATCTTTTTGCGTAAAAGTTCTAAATTTTTCATTATATTCAATATCATCATGATGTCCAGACATACAAAATAATCTTGACTTATTTTTTCCTCTATATTCTGTGATAATACCTCTTTTAATTAATAGATCAATATAGTTAGTTAGTGTTTGATGTTCAATTTTTGCTTCTATTGATAATTGCATGAAAGAAATCCAGTTTTTATAAGTTGTAAATTTTTCTATTATTGTAATAATTCTTCGTTCTCCTCGCTGCCATTTATCTTCAATCATAATTTTCAGTCAATTCCTATGTTTGATTTATCAATGAATAATAAAAATCAGTTCTAATTATTCAGAGAAACCTGTTCATGTTTAGGTGAACGTTTTAATGCTTTTTCTATTGCTTCCAAATTTGCAATCTCATTTTTAGAGCTTATTGTTAGAGTTTTAACCATTTCGGAGCCTATCTGTACTGTTTGTTCAGGTAATGTATCTAGAAATTTTTGTAAACCTTTTTTGTAGTTTTCAATGAGTTCTAATCCTCTTCGTGTCATAATAATGATTAGTCGCTTGACTATTTCAAATCTTGTAAATTTCAAGTAAACTATTATTTCAAATAACTTTATAGACCTACATCTCAGAAGTTGTTTTGATTTGGATATCACTGAAAAAGTTAAATTAATTGAAAGACCGCCTACCGAAGAGATAGTTACACATAATGAATTAATTGAATTATTCAAAACAAATTCTTCCCCAAAACATTACATTGGTTTAGAGATTTCAGGGTTTTTACATTTAGGGAGTTTAATCAGTACAGGTTTCAAGATTAATGATTTTGTCAAGGCTGGTGTAAAGTGTACCGTATTTCTTGCAGATTGGCATACTCTGATCAATGATAAACTAGGAGGAGATTGGGAGATGATCTCCAAAGTTTCAAAATACTATCAAGATGCTTTCAAGTTGATATGCCCTGAGGCAAACATTGTTTTAGGTTCAGATCTTTATCAAGAAAAAACAGAGTATTGGTCTGAACTTGTGAAATTTACTAAACATGTGTCACTAGCAAGAACAATGAGAACACTTACTATTATGGGACGCTCAGAAAATGAAGAAAAAATAGATCTTGCAAAATTATTGTATCCACCAATGCAAGCAGTTGATATCCATTTTTTAGATGTTGACATCGCTCATGCTGGTATGGATCAAAGAAAGATCCATATGCTAGTTAGAGAGATTTTTCCAAAAATGAAATGGAAAGTTCCAGTTGCAGTTCATCATAAATTATTACCAGGTCTTTCAAAACCAGCAGATACAAATGACTCACAAATTTTAGGAAAAATGAGTAAATCAGATCCAAATTCTGGAGTTTTTATTCATAATTCAGATGATGAAATAAGAACAAAGATCAAAAAAGCATGGTGTGAAGAAGCAAATATTCAGAATAATCCAGTATTAGAAATTTCAAAACATGTTATCTTTCATGAATTTAATGAAATTAAAGTAGAAAGACCAGAGAAATTTGGTGGAAATATAACATATACGGATTATAAACAATTAGAATCTGATTTCGCTGAGAGAAAATTACATCCAACTGATCTTAAACAAACTGTTGGAGAGTATCTAGTTAAGGTGATTTCACCAATTCGTGAAAAGTTGAATTTAAGCGAAGAATTGTTTGAGGCAATTAAGAAAAGTCATTAGACTTTAAGATTTGGATTTGTTTGTTCTTCTAAATTATATTTTGATTTGTAACCTCTAGGATTGATCATTAAATCTTTGTAAGTATAAGTAGATGAGTTTCCGATAATTACTGTACTAATCATTCCTAATTGATCAGAATGATTTGGAAGATTTTCTAAATCTGTCATAACAATTGTTTGTGAATCTCTGAATGCACCTTTGATTATTGCCACAGGGGTTGTAGGTTTTCTATATTTTAAAAGAATTTTTCTTGTATCTAATAGTTGATGTATTCTTTTTTTGCTTGCTGGGTTATATATCACAATTACAAAATCTCCTTGTGCCGCAGCTTCAACTCTTTTTGTTATTATTTCCCATGGAACTAATAAATCGCTCATACTTACAACTGCAAAATCTGTCATTAATGGTGAGCCAATTATTGATGCACATGAGTTTAAAGCAGAAACACCTGGAACTATTTCAACTTGTAAACCATCTTTAGGATTCCAATTTGATGCTGCAAGTGTTTCATAGATTAATCCTGCCATTCCATAAATTCCTGGATCACCACTTGAAACAAGCGAAACTATTTTTCCAGATTTTGCTAGATCAATACATTGATGAGCACGTTCAACTTCTTGCGTCATTGCGTAACGATGAACTGTTTTACCTTCAATAAGATCTTGCACTAAATTGACATAAGTTTCGTATCCTACTATTGTATCGCTTTCTTCAATTACTTCTTTAGCCCTGAATGTCATATGATCATGATGTCCAGGACCAACACCAACAATGTAGAGTTTACCAGTCAATTTTACAATAAATTTTCTTTCAAGTAATTTATCCGTTTAGTGATTTATTTTTTATTGGAATGGATCTATGAAGGGGCTATTCACTATATGATGACTATTCATGGGACGGGCTAAACTGACTGAAATTAGGTCATTTGTTTTAAATGAGTTAATATCGGATATTGTTTCAAGAATTTTTGCATTTTCTGGATTATTCCATTCGATAATATAGATACGCCACATAGGACTATAATTTTCAGAGCCAGGGGTTACTGTAGCTATTCCTGCTTGAAATCCCAGAGATCCTGAACCTTTAATCCCATTTTGGAATTGAAATAGATCAACTGCTGAGGAATTTGTAATTAGATTTTCTGATCTGGGTGAAAATGGAACGCCCATCATTTCAGCTGGACCAGAAGGTGTTGCATCAGTTACTATGTAGTAGATTGTTTTTCCATCTGGTCCCCATCCACGATGAGCAACAAATGTTACTGTCATCTCATCTTTGTTAATTTCAGTGATTTGACCTCCACCAAATGTCAAATCATCAGTAATTTCTTTATCATCTCTTACTAACATTTGTCCATCAGACCAGATTATTTGAGGAGTATTGATTACTATGCCAGTTTTATTAAATTCAACTCTTCCATCTTCTTCTACATTAATGATTTCTTCAGATGATTCAAGAATTTTTGCATTTTGACCTTTTTTCCATGTAACTTCAATAACAGAATTTAGTGCGCTGTATTCTAATTCTTGAGATGGAGTACTAGAAAAAATTTCTTTTTGATGTCCATATATTCCATCTCCCTTAACTCCATTCTTAAAAACAAATATTTTTTGCAGAATATCTTCTGGTGTTTTTCCAATTGGAGGAGCAGTCTCAACTTTCCAATCTTGTTTTTTAGTAATCATTTCAGCATATTCTTGCTGACTAGAATCTGTTATAATGTAAAAAATTGAATTGCCATTATAGAATCCTTCATGCATTGGAATGGTTGCAGCAACATTTGTTCGTGATAATAGTAGTGATGATTCTTTTTGTACTTCAATTTTTTGCATAATTATTTCGGTTGGTTGTCCTCTAATCCAACCATCAACACTAACGGTGGATGTAAACTCTTTTGAATTGATAGAATGTAGTGCCAGAGCAGCTCCTGTAAATTCAAAGGAACCAGATTTAGTTTTAAGATCAATTAGAGATATTGCATAAATGGTATTTCCATCAATAGTCCATGTTGGTTGTCCTTTTGCATCATTACTATTTATTTCGTGTAAAACAACAATCTCTACGGGTTCGCTTGAAGTAAATGTCATTGAACCATCATAAAGAGTGCCTTCATTTGGTGATAGAATTAGTGCTAATTGGTGATTTTCATGGCCTTGTCCTGGATCTTGAGAAGAAATTATTGTTTTAGTAAAATTAATTTTTTTTGTAGAATTTGCATCAACAAAATTATCAGAAATAAATGAAACTGTAAGAATTCCTGTGGTAAAAATACCTAGAATTAAGATAATAACTAATCGATTCAATGAAAATCTTTGAAATTGTTCCCCTTAAATTATTTTATTTTTAGTTAATTTTATCAAGTTCAAATGCATCATGTAAAGCCTGAACTGCTACATTAGAATCAGAATCTTTAACTACAAATGCAAGATTGAGTTCAGATGAACCTTGGGTAATCATTGCGACATTGATCTTATTTTTTTCTATTGCTCCAAATACTTTAGATGCAACTCCAACTGTACCACGCATGCCTAAGCCGATAAGCGCGATAATTGCAACATCAGTAGTTACTTCAAGTTTTTTGATTATTTTTCCTAAAAGTTCCATTTCTAATGTGTTAACTGCTTTGTCTAGATCTGTATTTTTGACTACAATAGTAATACTAGACTCAGATGGGTTTTGAGATATCATCATTACATTTATGCCAGATTTAGCAAGAGTTGCAAAGATTTTTGCAGCAGTCCCAGGAGTACCAACCATACTGCCTCCACGTATATCTATTAGCCCATTGTGACGAATACTACTCACACATTTTACAGTGTTTTTAGTAGATACTGAGGGGGAATCAGTTACTAAGGTCCCTTCATTTTTTACATTAAAGGAATTTCTTATCTTCATTGGGATTTTTTTTGTTAATAATGGCTCAAATGTTCGTGGATGGATTTGTTTAGCTCCAAATAACGCCATTTCAATTGCTTCGATGTAAGAAACCTCTTTGAGTAATTTGGCATTTTTAACAATTTTTGGATCTGCAGTCATTAATCCATCTACATCACTCATTAACCAAATTTCATCAGTCTTTATGCAAGAACTGATAATTGTTGCTGTATAATCTGAACCTCCTCGACCAAATGTAGTTACATGTCCATATTGATCTGCTCCTGTAAATCCACCTATTACTGGAATTGTTTTCTTAGAAAATTGTAAATCAATAGTTTTAGAAACTCTTAGTCGTGTAGTATCCATTAGTGGTTTAGATTCTCCAAAATTTGAATCAGTAACAATTCCAACTTCTTTACCAGTTAGGGATATAGATTTTTTACCTATATCATTAATTGCAAAAGAAAGTAATTTTATTGAAAGACGTTCACCAAATGAAATCAAATAGTCCATTGATCTAGGTGTTACTTCTCCCAATAGAACCATGCCTTCAATTAATGCAAAAAGTTCTCGAAAATCGGTATCTAATTTTTCTAGTAATTTTTTTTTAATTATTGATTTTTTGATTGTTTGTTTTGCAAGTTGTTTATGTCTATTGATAATTTTTAATGCCAGTTGTTCAGCCTTGTCTTTGTTTTCTTTTTTTATAGATTGAGATATTTCTATTAGATCATCAGTGGTACCACTAATTGCAGAACAAACTATTACTATTTCGTTATGTTTAGATAATAAATTAACGTAGTTTGCAACGGCTTGAATATCTGTAGCGGATGAAATTGATGTTCCGCCATATTTTAGAACTAGTCTCAATTCAAAGTACCTGAATCAGTTAATCTTTAAATGCTTTAACTTTCTACTCGTGGAGCCAAATAAAAGTGGATTCTGCCTATGTTTGCTACTTTGAATTCAATTCTTAGAGGTTTTGCACTGGAGAATTCGCATGTAATTTGACCTGCGGTTGTACCTACTGCTTTAACTACGGGATTAAGGTATTCAAGGCTATACGTACCAATACTATCTTCTTTTGAAGAGATTTCACCTATTTCATCAGTATCCTTTTCAAGATCAATTACAACTTCGCCAGAATCTCCTTTTCCAGAAAAATCTGCTTTAGAATCA
>SICY01000013.1 GCA_009697485.1 Nitrosarchaeum sp. | reverse complement strand
AATCATAAATTAATCAGTATTATGGATCTGCTTTTCTACGCATAAGACTAAATTCGGCGCGTTTTAGTTTTGTAGACTCTGCTACATCATCAGTCATATCATATAGATCATGGAGCTCCAAACCAGAAGTTAGTTCATCTTCTTTTTGGTCTTCCAAGTCCAACTCAACATTAGATAAAATATCTATATTTTCTTCTAGAATTTTTAGGCATTTTTTTATTGCTTCGGGAAGTTTATCGTCCATGGATATTATCTAAAATTAGTATAGTAAATGATTTTCGATGTACAAGCAGGACTTATTTTTGCAGTTTTTCTCGCAGATAAGGCATGACATGGCTTGCAAATTTGTCAATTGAGCCAAAGTAGTTTTTACCCCAGAATCTAATTACAAAGTGGTTTACACCAGCTTTCATGAATCGTTCAAATGTTGGAATGATATCATCAGGTGTACCAACAGCAGTTGATGAACGAGCAATCTTATCAGGAATTTTTGTTGCAGCCTCTCTCATTTTGACAATCCAAGACTGATCAGACATTGAATATTCTGTAAAGTATTTTACAAAATCAAATCCTTCAATTTCTTTAATACCATGAACACGTAATACTTCGGGTTTGAACAAACTTACCTTTACTGCTTCTTTCATTTTTGCCCAAGATTCTTCTGCATCTTCTGAAAAGTAAACATCAATATCTAATGCATATTGGAAAGTATCTTTTTCTTTTTGAGTTCTGTTATGTGTATTCATAGATACTTGAATTTGTTTTGCATGATCTTCAAACAACTCTGGTGTGTAACCAATTGGCAACCATCCCTCTCCAAGTTTTCCTGTAAGTTCCAAAGTACGTGTACCGCCTGATGCCATGTATGTTGGTGGATGAGGTTTTCTAATTGGCGGTGCTTGAAGACATGCGCCTTCTAATTTGTAATATTTACCATTAAAATTTACAGTGTGATCAGGAGTAGAACCATACAAAGTTTTGATAACTTGAATTTGTTCTTCCCATTTAGAAACTGGTTTTTCAAATGGGATACAAAATTCTTTTAGATTTTGAGCCTCGCCTGCACCAATTCCTAAGATTGCTCTCCCCTTTGAAACTCTATCAAGTGTAATTGCAGCTAGTGCAATATTTGATGGATGTCTTCGAATTGCATCAGTTACACAAGTTCCTAATTCAACGTTATTTGTAACTGCAGCAATTGCAGATAACATTACCCAAGGATCTAAAACAATTGCGTTTTTCCATTGTGGAACATTTGTGTGATCCATATAGAAAATAGAATCATAACCTGTTTTATCGGCAAGCATACAAGCAGTTAAAATTTGATCTTCAGTGTATCCTGCTCGGGCAACATTTAATCCATTTTGAATACCGAATTTTAATGGTTTTTCAGTAATCATACACTGAAACAACAATATTAGCATAAATAAGTTTAATCAAAGCAGCCAATTTTGTAGTTTATTAATAAAATAGAAAAAATGTAAAAAATATAGGAATTCTTTACAGATTACCTGATTTAATATCTTGTAGACACTTGATGACGTCTTCTTTGGAGATTGGAATTGGGTTTGGATCCAAGTGTCCTCTGTCAGTCATTACGGTATCTGCCGCAACTGAAACATCAGCTTTTAGATCAAGTTTGTCAAAGCCTAGCTTTTTCATGACTTCCTTGAATCGATCATAAAAGATGGATTTGTTATGCTTGTGTGCAACTGTAGTACAAGAAGACAAAGAATAACCATGTGGTACTCCTTCATTTGAGAAGACATATGATAGTGCATGTCCAAGTGTAGTGGAACAATTACCAAATCCAATACCAGATAACATTGAGCCATATGGATAGTTTTCTGGTTTGTTGTTCATTATTGCATCATATAGAATCTCAAATGCTTGTTTACATAGGGTTCTTGTAAAGTCATTTCCAAGTTTGCTGTCATAACCTTCTGTTGCTTGAGCACATGCATCACAAACAGAATTTTTTATGACTTGCTCTGGAGTGCCGTCCATAAAATAGGAATCCACTACTGCCATGTCAGCAAGAAATCTGTCTTCTCGTAATAGTTTCTTTTTTCCATCAAACTTCAAAACGCAATACGTTGTCATTTCAGCTCCAGTTCCAAAGGTAGTTGGAATTAAGATTTTTTCTTTTTTCATCTCTGGTGCAGCATATTTTACTACATCCATTGAACTTCCTCCGCCCAATCCAATTAGAGTAGATGGGTTCTTGTCTTTGAATTGTGAAATCACAGCGTTGACATCATCAATTGATGGTTCAGGTTTTACTTGATCATACAGCATATAGTCCTTAATTCCCATTTTGGCAAGCCATTTGTCAGAAAGTTCTGGAGGAACAGTTGTAACAACTAGGGCATTTTTTGGATATTCTGTTTCACCAAGTGCATTTTTTCCAAAATTGATAACTTTTGGAATGCGTACTGTGTACATAAATCAGAGGCATCATTGATTATTATTATATCTTGCAGTAAGAGAAAATTAGCATATGATTATTCAAAATTATGAAGATTTAGCAACATCAGAGAGAAAAAGAGAATGTTTGGATATTTTGGAGGCAGGACTAAAAGCTGCAGAACCAGAGAACATCATACCAAAATTTGTCACTCCAGAAGAAATTAAAATTAATGGAAAAATTCTCAAACTACAAGGCTTTTCAAATATTTACACAGTAGCATTTGGAAAAGCCGGAGATTCAATGACAAGGGCATTAAATGCAATTATTCCAATTAAAAGTGGAATAGTAGTAATTCCGAAAGGATCCAAATCAAAAATAAAAGGTAAAAAATTCCAGATTTTTAATTCTGGGCATCCAAAACCAGATCAAACAAGCATAAAAGCTGCAAAAGCGGTGACAAAATTTCTTCAAAATAGAAGAGATGGAGAATTGGTAATTTTTCTTGTTTCAGGCGGAGGATCATCATTGCTTGCCATTCCAGATGACATAACATTGGATGATAAAATCTATGTAACCAATCTGCTGTTAAAATCAGGGGCCAATATTCAAGAATTTAATTGTATTAGAAAGCATTTGTCAAAAATAAAAGGAGGTAGACTAGTTGAAAACATCAAATGCCATGGAATTGGACTTGTGATGTCAGATGTTGAAGGAGATGATCTTTCAACTATTGCATCAGGGACAACATACATGGATAATACCACTTTTCTTGATGCACTAAATATAATCAACAAGTACAAATTAAAAAACAAAATCCCATTAGAGATTCTACAAATACTTGAAGATGGGTTTAAAGGAAAAATTCCTGAAACACCAAAAAAAGCAAAGATAGAAAATCAAATCATTGCAAACAACAAAGATTGTCTAAAAGCAATGGAAGGCAAAGCCAAAGAATTCGGGTATAAAGTAAAAACAATACAAGTGTTTGGCAACATAAAAGATGCCACACAAACAATTATGGAAAACATACCAGAGGAGCAAAAAAGTTGTCTCATTTTTGGCGGTGAAACTACAGTTGAAGTCATTGGGAAAGGGACAGGGGGAAGAAGTCAAGAATTAGTTTTAAGAATTTTAAAGAATTCACAAAATTTGAAAAAAATGATCATTTCATCAATGGGAACAGATGGAATAGATGGAAATACATTTTTTGCAGGAGCTATAACAGAAAATAGCAAAATAGATGAATCAATAATCAAAGAATTCCTAAAAAACAGTGACTCTGGAAGATTTTTTCAAAAACAAAAAAGCAATATCAGAACAGATTCTACTCACACAAATCTGATGGACATAGGCGTAATATTGAAATAAATTTTTAGTTGCACAAAACTTGTTTTTCGATTTTTTCTTTTCTCATTTTGGCTATAACTGCAGCTAATTGTGCATCATGAATTTCATCAAGGGTTTCGCACATACCAAAAGAATATCTTTACACATACTTAAACAATGACTGAAAATTTTAAAGTATTATTCTGTGATTTTATTATAATTGTTTAAAATATATTCTGTAAAATGAATAAATTTTAAATTTAGAATAGATTTCTTGAAATATCATAATGAGCATATTATACTATGAACAAAAAAGTATGAGTGAATGTGAAGAGCCATCCTGCATATGTAAGTGTCATGAAGAAATAGGGCATAGAAGAAGGATGAGAGGGTAAGACATGGAAATAGCATATATCTTGATACAGTGTGATTTGGGTTCAGAAGAGCAGATCATTAAGGAGATTATGAAAATTCCAGAGATAAAAGAAGTTAGAGGAACATATGGAATCTATGATATTTTTTGCAAGGTACAGTCAGACACTAAAGAAATACTTGATCAAGTAATTACCAATAAAATTAGAAAGATTCAAAAAATTCGTTCAACTATAACCTTGCATTATATTCCATCGCAGGGAGGTAAGTAATTGTTAGAAAAACCATTTAATCCAGATTTATTGTATAATGGAATTGTCCATTACTACATGGATAAAAAAGGATATTCAAAAGACAAGGCAAATTCAATTGCACAGACAATAGTACAAAGAGAAGTGCAAAGAAGACTATGTAAAAATGAAAAGTGCAAGCATTTCTCACATGATCATATTAGAAATTCAGAAACATGCTTGGTTCTAGATTGTGATTGTGGAAAATTTTCAAAGTAGATAAAATTATCCAGAGAGTTTTCACGTAATGGTTGTGCACTAATCCCAATTTTTCTTAGGTGTTCAGCAAATTCCTCAACAAATCCATGAATGGTATAAACTTGCTCTGCACCTGAACGTACCACCATATCTACTAGCTCATTAAAATCACAATGGTCACTCATTGGAATTGGGTAATCTGATCGTCTTCCAAATGCAAATCTAGTAGATTGTGCCCAACCACTAAAACCAATGGTGACTGCACCATATTTTGATTTCATGTCTTTGAGAAATTGATTCTTTTCAGACATCATTGGAGCTACCATTACCCACGGTTTTTTGGATAATAGTCCATGTTCTTCTGCTTCAGAATGACTAATTCCATCATTTAGTGAGACTCCAAGTCGTTGATGAAGTGTGTTCATTTGTTTTACAGAATCATGAAAGTAAAGAGGACCCCAATGTCCAAAGAGTTGAGTAATGGTTTGAGCTTTTCCTAGCTGATACCCCAATAATATGACAGGAATACCTTTTCCGTAAAATTCTGAAATTAATTCATTTACTTGTTTTTGTATTTCTTCTAATTTTGGAAATATGAATTCAGGTAATCCAAACGTACACTCTGTGATCAGCGTTTTACATTTTGGAATAACTGCACCTTTTAGAAATCCACGACTACGTGTACAAATATCCCCAGTATAGAAAATATCATCAAAAAGCAAGCCCCTAGCGCCTAAAATATGACCGCTGTCAATTAATGAAAAATCATCAATACTTTGGAGGTGATTTTCCATTTTAAAGCCTCTAAGATTAGCAATTTCACTGGTCTCAAGGGATGAGAGTATTGTACCACCATTTTTTGATGGGAGATGATCAGAGTGTGCATGGGATACAAAATTAACACCAGTAGAATCAGGATTTTTTGGATCCAAGTATACCCTTTTACCATTAATCTCACACAGGATACCATTTTTTGTCATCTTAATAGAACGAGGCAATGTCAAACAAAATAATTAGATTTGATATAAATTGCAGCTTTGATCTACTATTGACTAGTTGCTAAATCTGGGAATTTTAATTTCAGGTCGCGGGAGCAATATGGAAGCTATTTTAAAATCAATTAAACGTAAAAAAATTCCCATAAATCCAGCTGTCATCATATCAAATAAATCAGATGCCAAAGGTTTGAAGATTGCACAAAAACTAGGCATTAAAACAGAAGTAATCGAAAGCAAAGATTTCAAAGGGAGTAGACTGGAATACGACAAAAAAATAATATCGACACTAGAAAAGTATGGAGTCACACCAAAAAATGGACTGGTGTGTTTAGCAGGATTTATGAGAATAATTAGTCCAGAATTTGTGAAAAAATACAAAAATAGGATTATCAATATTCATCCAGCTTTACTTCCAGCTTTTTCAGGACTTGATGCACAAAAACAGGCAATAGAGTACGGTTCAAAATATTCAGGATGTACAGTACACTTTGTAGATTCAGGTGTTGATACAGGACCAATAATTTTGCAATTATTAGTCAAAATAAGAAAAGGCGATACAGGAAAAACATTGTCTAAACGCATTCTGGAAAAAGAACATCAGGCGTATCCTGAGGCCATAAGATTATTTGCAGAAAAGAAAATAAAAATTTCAGGTAGAAAAACAATAATTAGCTAAGAGTCTGGTCCGCCAAAAAAATACAATACAGTTAGTTCTTTGGAATTTCCATGGAAAAAATGCTCTACTTTTTTTCCTACAAAATACATTTTATTTTCAGAAATAGGATAATCCACATCTTTAATTTTTAAAAACCCATCACCCTTGAGAACAAAATATACTTCATCGCTTTCATGAGGCTCTTGGGTATCTTTTTCTCCAGGTTGCAATACCAACACACCAGCAGCCAGATTTTCATTATTGATAAAAGTATGAAAATAATCATTACTTGTTTTAATTTTTTCAATGTATTCGTTTACGTTAAAAACTAATTTCATGTTATTGTGAAGATACGGTGTAAAATTTTGGCTCTGGCAGTTTTTCCATGTATGATGTAGCTACGGAGTGAAGTTTTTCGTGTTCTGGGCTTTGATGCATTTTACTAAATTTTTCAAGATTCTCAAATTCAACTAACACACGATGTTTACCGTCTTTAGTTTCCAAAAGGCGCCTATTTACAAACCCATCAAATTTTGATACAATTTTGTTTGATTCAGAAAACCATTTTTTAAAGTTAGCAACAGAATCAGGTTTTATTTGAATATCAGATATCACTATAAACATGAGAACACCTTCAAATGCTCACATAATTTTGTTTCTCAGATTTTCAAATTCAGATTAATGTGTTTCAAGGATTAAATATCTACAAGCCAGAAATATTCTTAATGACAGGCATCAAAATAGACGGAATAAAGATTGCCCAAGATGTAAAAGACAGAGTCAGAAAAGCTGTCGAAGAATTAAAGACTCAGGGAATTAGCCCGTGTTTGGCAACTGTTCTAGTTGGAGATAATCAAGCATCTACCACGTATGTTAAAAATAAACACAAAGCATGCGAAGAAGTGGGAATTATCACCAAAGACTTTAAGCTAGCATCAAATATCACACAATCAGAATTAAATAAAATAATTGATGAATTAAATAAGGACAGATCAGTTCATGGAATTTTAGTTCAATTACCATTACCTAATCAATTAGATGAATTTATCATAACATCCAGAATTTCTCCACTAAAAGATGTGGATGGCCTTACACCACACAATGCAGGTTTGCTTGCAATGAAAAAAGCGGCACTAGTTGCTTGCACACCACTTGGCGTAATGGAAATATTTGATTATCACAATATAGAGTTGAAAGGAAAAAACATTGTTCTGATAAATCGAAGCAATTTAGTAGGAAAACCACTATACCATTTACTTTTGGCAAGAGATGCAACAGTAATTACATGTCATTCTAAAACAAAAAATATCAACGAACTGTGTCAGCTAGCAGACATTATAATTACAGCAGTTGGAGATAGAAGCAAATTTACATTAACACCAGATATGATAAAAAAAGATGCAATAATAATTGATGTTGCAATCTCAAAAGATAAAGAAAGACTTGTAGGAGATGCAGATTATGATCAGATTATCCAAAAAGCATCTTATGCAACACCAGTTCCAGGAGGAGTTGGTCCCATGACAGTTGCAATGTTATTGAAAAATACAATAACAGCTGCATCATTGAGTAGTCAAATTGAAAGATAATTCAGAGAAAACATCATTACGAAAGTTACTCCTTGAGAAAAGAGACGGTACATCTTTTGATTTAATGAAAATTGTAAGCAAATCAATACTAAAAAAGATACAAAAAATTGAATTATTTAAAAATGCACAAAAAATAGGTGCGTACTATCCAATAGGCAGTGAGATATTGACACAGGATATAATGCAAGAAGCCCTAAGTGAGGGAAAGGAGATATTTTTGCCCAAAGTGGCAGGGAAAAACATAGAATTTAGAAAAATCATGAATTTTAGTAATCTAGAAAATGGTAGTTTTGACATAATGGAGCCTCGTAACGAATGTCCTGTGGATAATAATCTGGATGTGATACTTGTTCCTACAGTAGGAATATCTCCAAAAGGAGTGAGACTAGGATATGGTCATGGATTTTATGACAGATTCTTAGCTGAAAATAAAATCAAAACAATATCGTTGACATTTGAAAAACAGATTGTAAAAAATATTCCACAATCAGAACATGATGTAATTATAAATTGGATTGTTACTGAAGACAGAATAATCGATACGTCAAAGATAAGCTAGTCCTTTTTTGCCGATATCTTTTCTATAGTATTTGTGAGACCAAGAAATTTTTTCTGTAGCAATGTATGCATTTGAAATCGCAGATGCCAAAGTATCACCAAGTGCAGTAACTCCTAAAACTCTTCCACCATTGGATAAGATTTTTCCATCTTGTTTTTTTGTTCCTGCATGAAAGACCATAGCATTTTTAGGAATTAAATCAAATCCGATAATCTCTTCATTTTGTGGATATGATTCAGGATAACCTTCAGATGCCAAAACAATACAAACTGCGGATTGATTTTTCCAAGTGATTTTGGGCATCATAGAAAGAGTGCCATCTACGCTTGCAACAAAATAATCATACAAATCAAAATCCATCCTCATTGTAATTGGTTGACATTCAGGATCACCCATTCGTACGTTATACTCTAAGACGTATGGTTCGTTGTCTCTAATCATCACTCCAGCATAGAGAAATCCTTTGAAGACAATACCTTCATTTTTCAATGATTGGATTGTTTTATTGATGATTTTATTTTGGATTTTTTCAGCAAGAATATCATCAATTATAGGAGTTGGAGAATAGGCACCCATTCCACCGGTGTTAGGGCCTTTATCATCATCAAAAATTCTTTTGTGATCTTGGCTTGATGCCATAGGTATTGCAATCACACCATCACATAATGCAATGTAAGATGCTTCAATTCCATCAATTCTCTCTTCTACAATAATGCGATTTCCAGCATCGCCAAATGTCTTTTTTACCAATATTGTATTAATTGCAGCAATTGCTTCATCAGCATTATTACAAACAATCACGCCTTTGCCAGAAGCTAGACCATCTGCCTTGACTACAACATTGTAATCAAGGGATTTGACATATTCTTCTGCCTTTTTTGGATTATCAAAGATTTCAAATCTTGCAGTTTGTATACCATTTCTTTTCATGAAATTTTTTGCCCAAATTTTACTGGATTCTAGTTGTGCTGCTTTTTGGGATGGGCCAAAAATTTTGAGATTCATTTGGGTAAATTTATCTACAATTCCTGCAGCTAAAGGAGCCTCAGGACCAACTATCGTAAAGCAGTTATTTTTTTGTGCAAATTCCACTAATGCATTCAAATCATTAATATCAATTGGAATATTATTTTCTGTTCCACCATTTCCGGGTGCTGTGAAAACTTTGTCAACTTTGGAGCTTTGAGATAATTTCCAAGATAAGGCATGTTCGCGTCCACCAGAACCAATAACTAAAACATTAACCAATAAAAATTATCTTTCACTCAATTATATAATGCCACTCCCATATCAAAATCTAAGATGAAACTTTCATCAAAATTCGATGCAAAGGCAATTGAATCTGAGATAAAAGAATATGTCAAATCAATTGATGTTGAAAGATTAATCTTTGAATCAGACAAGCCTGAGAAAATAATGTTTATCGAAGGTCCACCCACTATGAATGGGGTTCCACACGCAGGGCATCTAAGAGGGCGTGTGATTAAGGATCTATGGTACAGATTCAATACACTACAAGGGAAAAAAATTGTGTTTAATGGAGGATGGGATACACAAGGACTTCCAGTTGAATTACAAGCAGAAAAAGAGCTTGGAGTAACTGGCAGTAAATCAGAAGTCCTAGAAAAAGTTGGCATTGAAAAACTAGTTGAGGAATGTAAACGTATTGTAAAAAAATTCAACGCCAAATGGATTGAAGTGGATAGTTCGCTTGGAATGTCATTTAACCATAACAAAGCATACTGGACTTATCGAGATGAATTTATTGAAAGAGAGTGGCAAATTCTCAAAAAAGCATATGAAAATAAAATATTAGAAGAAGACTTTACAGTAATTGCATATTGTCCAAGTTGTCAAACATCACTTAGCCATGCCGAAGTCAACCAAGGATATGAAGAAGTAAAAGATCCATCATTATATTACAAAGTTAAACTTGCAGATGAAAATGTATATCTGATTGTTTGGACAACAATGCCATTTACTTTGGTTACAGATGCAATGGTAGGATTGAATCCAGATGAAGATTATGCATATCTCAAAGTAGAAAATGAAACATGGATTGTTGGAAAAACAAGACTGGAAGAATTTTTCAAAGAAGTAAACATCGAAAAATATGAAATTGTAAAGACTGCAAAAGGCTCAAAATTTGAGGGGAAAAAATACATCCATCCACTTTTGAGTTTAATTCCAGGACTAGATGAATGTGCAAAAGAAAATAATTTTCATGTTGCAGTATCAGAAGAGTTTGTAGATGCTACAACAGGTAGTGGTCTAGTTCACTTGTCTCCTGCAAATGGTGAAGAAGACATAAAAATTGCAAACAAAAGAAAAGTCAAAGTATTCAGCCCCATTAATGATCAGGTAAAGTTCACCAGTTTAGCTGGAAAGTATGAAGGGATGTTTGTCAGAGATGCAGATAAGATAATTGTAGAAGATCTCAAAGAACGTAATGCACTGGTGAAAATTGGAAAAATCAAGCACAAATATCCATTATGTTGGAGATCTCATCATCCAATTGTATGGCTTGCACGAAAAGGGTGGTTTTACAAACTAGATAGATTAGGAGACAAGGCAATTAATGCAGCAGAAAGTGTAGAATACTTTTTTGAGCAGCCAAAAAATAGATTTTTAGGAATTATTAAAGAAAGACATCCGTGGTGTATATCTCGAGAAAGAATTTGGGGATGCCCATTGCCAGTTTGGATATGCAATGATTGCAAAAAACAAAACTGGTTCTTTACAAGAAAAGAAATCATAGATTCGGCAGTAAAATTACCAGACGGGCCAAATTTTGAATTGCATCGTCCATGGATTGATAACATCACAATAAAATGCAAACAGTGTAGCAGTACAAATACAAAAAGAGAAGAATATGTTTTAGATACATGGCACAATAGCGGTTCAGCTCCATATTCATCATTAACAGATGAAGAATATTCCAAAGCAATACCTGCACCATTTTTTACAGAAGGCATTGATCAAACAAGAGGATGGGCATATACTCTATTGATAGAAAATGTAATCTTAAACAACGGTCCAATTCCACCATTCAAGTCATTTTTGTTCCAAGGTCATGTACTTGATGAAAAGGGAGGTAAGATGAGCAAAAGTTTAGGAAATGTAATAGATGGAGCAGAATTGCTTGAAAAATATCCTGTAGATTTGATCAGGTTTTATTTTATCTGGAAAGCAAGCCCAATAGAGCCACTTAGCTTCAGTACTGACGAGTTAATGTCACGCCCGTATCAAGTACTCAATACACTGTTTAATTTGCATCTGTATTTTAAACAAAATAGCGAATATGATAATTTTGATGAGACAAAAACAATCACATGGGCAAAAGAAAATAAATTGCTAACATCGCCAGACATATGGCTTTTATCAAAATTACAAAAATTAATCAAAAAAACAACAGAGCGCAATGAGACGTGTAAATTCCATGAAGCCGCAAAAGCAGTTGATGATTTTATCATAAACAACCTAAGTCAAATATACATTCCAATTACTAGGGGTGAATTATGGGATGAAGAAGAGTCAAAAAAGAATAGGAGACTAGCAATCTATGCAATCCTAAAAGAAGTACTCAAAACATTAGATATTTTGATTCATCCACTTTGTCCATTTACTAGTGAATACCTCTATCAAACAGTATTTGACGGCAAGCAGAGTATTTTGCTAGACAAATGGCCACAATACCAAGAGATTTTAGTCAATGAAGAAATTGAAGAATCATTTGACATCATGAAAGATGTTGTTTCAATTTCATCTGCTGCAAGAATGAAGGAAAAACTAAAACGCAGATGGCCACTAAATGAAGCATTAATTTGTGTAAGTAAGGGTCAAAAACAAAAACTAGAATCACTTTCTCCTTTACTAATGTCACAGCTCAATGTAGAAAAATTTACAATTTTTGAAATAGAAAAAGACCCAGGATTAGAACAAATCTTAGAGTTAAAACAATTGAATTTACCTGTCAAATCAATATTAGAGTTAGATAGAAAGAGAGTAGCTCCAAGAGTAAAACAACATATTGTAAAACTTGTCAATGTATTTTCAGAAACCAACAAAGAAGAGATCATCACATCACTCCAAAAAGAAGGACAATACAATTATGAAATTGATGGTGAAAAAATTTCATTATACAAAGAAGACTTTATAGTAGATTTTGATGCAAGTGAAGAATTTGCAGTGTCAAAACGAGACAACTACATTGTATTTGTATCTACTTCAAGAAACAAAGAGATGATGGCAAGAGGTTTGATAAAAGATATCGCTAGAAGACTACAAACACTAAGAAAAGAAAGAGGATATAATC
>SICY01000078.1 GCA_009697485.1 Nitrosarchaeum sp. | reverse complement strand
AAGTTGGAACCTTTTCCCTTGAACTCTTCAGCTATGTCATTTATATCAAAAAAAGAGCTTGACACTTTCTTGAAGATTCTATCAAATTCATCATCAAATATTGTCATATTTATCTGCTATATGTAATGTATATTACATTATATAAATATTATGGATATTTATGTAATTTATTACATAATGCTATTATAACTGACATCATCTAATTATGTTTGATGAAGATTACTATGTCTATTCCTGAAATAGTCAGGGAAATTGTCACTAGAAATCGTTCAATTTATGATTGTATGAAGATGGATTTGGTTAACTATACAGCACTGGCCGTAAAGATTCAGCCAGAAATTGAAAAAGTCTTAGGCGGTTCTGTGAATCTCAATACAGTTGTAGTTGCCATAAAACGATATGCAGATTCATTTGAAATCAAAGAGGATATCAAAGAGGAATCGGTTTTGAAAAATGCAAGACTTGTATTAACTGATGGAATGATGGACATTAAATTTTCAAAAAAAGATTCTGCAGAGATGGATCCGACATTAATTTTAGATAAATTTTCAAAAATTACTAGCAATTATGAATTTTTTAGATTATCTGACTCATTTAGATTCTTTACAGAAGACATGGAAAGTATCAGACAAATCTTTGAAAATATACCAAACAGAGAAAATATGTTTAGTACGGGTCTTGCAAAGATTAGAATTTCAATTCCAGTAAACCAGAATCAATCAGATGTAGTATCTTATGTTGCAGAGATTTTACATGATAATGGAATAGAACTTGTAAATGCATTTTTTAGTCAAGACAGTATAATCATAATTCTAAATGAGAGAGATGCTTCTAGAGCATATGAAATACTTCATTCTGATATAGTCAGAATTGGATAAATTCTGAAATTATTTGTGATTTGTTGAGAAAGTTGATCTCATAGGATATATTCAGTAATTTTAGAGTATGATGTAATTGGCCAGAAATAAGAAAAAAATAGTCATTTTAGGAGGAGGGTTTGCAGGAGTAAAATGTGCTAGACGATTAGAGTCGTATTTTGGAAATAATTCTGAAATTGAGTTGGTAATGATAAGTGAAGATAATTTTCTGTTATTTACTCCAATGTTACCTCAGGTAGCATCAGGTATGATTGAAACAAGGCATATTGTAATGCCTATTAGAGCAATTTGTAAAAAGACAAAATTTTATGAGGGCAGAATAAAAAATGTAGATCCTTTTGGAAAACTTGTAACATTATGGGGTACCAGTGAAAAAAGAGGTTTTTCAATTCATTATGATTATTTGGTAGTTGCATTAGGTAGTGAAACCAACTTTTTTGGAATGGTAGATGTAGAAAAAAATGCTTACACAATGAAGACTCTCAATGATGCAGTAATGCTAAGAAATAGAGTAATAGATGTGCTTGAGCAAGCTGAAAATGAAACAGACCCTATTCTTCGAAATAGTTTTTTGACATTTGTTGTAGTGGGGGGAGGATTTGCAGGAATTGAAACTGCAGGAGAGTTGATGGATTTTCTACTAGATGCAAGAAAACATTATCCGACAATTCACAAAGGCGATATTCGTGTAATAGTTTTAGAAGCTCTTCCGATGATTCTTCCTGGCTTTAATGAAAAGTTAGCTGAATTTTCAAAACAAAAGATGATAGAGCGAGGTATTGATATTAGACTAAGAACTACAGTTACAAGTTTTGATGGAACAGAAGTCACTATAAAATCATTAGATGAGAATCCAAAAGATCCTATGGATGAATCAAAGATGGTTGTAATCAGAACTAAAACATTGATTTGGACTGCAGGTGTTACACCTGTTAATACAATTAAAAGATCAATGTTCAAAACTGATAAAGGCAAAGTTATTGTAAATGATTTTCTTGAAGTTCCAGAATTTCCTGGGGTTTTTACAATTGGTGATTGTGCATTGTTTATGGATCCTAAAACAAATAGACCGTTTGCACCTACTGCACAACTTGCAGAAGCACAAGCTAAAATTGCAGCGCATAATCTTCATGCCTTAATTAAAAATTTAGAGAAGAAAAAATTTGAATATCGTTCTAAGGGACAGATGGCAATTATTGGAAAAAGAACTGGTATTGCAACATTTTTGGGAATGAATATTTCTGGATTCTTAGCTTGGCTTATTTGGAGAAATGTTTACCTTTCAAAAATTACATTACCTGATAAAAAAATAAGAGTTTTCTTAGATTGGGCAATTGATTTGTTATTTGATAGAGATATTTCAAGACTGAAACTCATGAAACGTGAGACAGAAAAAGAATACAAAGTTCTTGATGAAGTTGATGATGTTTGGTAACTATTTTCTTAGTCTCTGAATTATCATAGCTGGTGCCACAAAATACATTCCAACATTCATCAAAATAATTCCTATACCATATCCTAACATTTCTTGTTCTGAATCAATATTGACATAATTTAGTATTGATAATGTTGTTAACATTGGTGTTAGTGTTAGTTTAATCGCTTCTTTGAAAATTGGTTGTTCTCTTTCTAGATCAGCTATTGTTGGGGAGAATGAATAGTATAATTGGTTAAATCCAGTCATAAATGCAGTTCCTGACTGTGTTGTAAGAATAGTATTGTCTCTTAGCTCTCGTAGTTGTTGTACTTGTGGAGCAAGTTCAGAATCATATGTAGCAGTAGCAATTAGACAGCCACCTCCTTTTTCTTTAGTTTTGCCTGTAAAATCATCTATTGCTGAGTTTGTTTCTTTAATTGTATCAGATATTATT
>SICY01000012.1 GCA_009697485.1 Nitrosarchaeum sp. | reverse complement strand
ATATATCATTAGATTTTTTTCTTCTAACAATGAATGTAAGTTATGAACAGAACGATATACGTCTGATTCTTTTTTTGCACCAGTACAGACTAGCTTTCCTGAGGCAAATAACAATATGACCGTTTTTGGGTCTAACATTCTATGAATTAATCCTGGAAATTGCTCAGGTTCATACATGCTTCTTGGTAGTGTTCTGGCTGCTTTTTCTAAGTGAATTTTACCACCTAGGTTGATTGCTGCTACAATATTTTGAACCGTAATCACTGCATCGTTTTTGATTTTGATTTTACCTTTTCGTAGCTTTTGGACTACTGTATTGACTGCTTTGATCGCCATATCTTCTGATTTTGCACCGGTACATACCATTTTTCCAGTTCTAAAAATTAGTGTTGCAGTTCTTGGATTTTGCAATCTAAAGACTAACCCTGGAAATTGTTCGGGATGATATTCAGTGTCAGGAAATTTTTTAGTTATTTCGTTAAGATCAATTTTTTGGTCTACTGATGCAGAAGCAACTACATTTTCAACGCTAACAATAGGCTTTGTTTGAGGCATGTCGACGGACTTTAAATAGGTCCTTTATATATACTACTCCGATTTTTTCCAAATATTGGTGACCCCTCAATGATGCCCAATCCATTGATAGCGATATTCTTCATCTACAATATCAGTTACAATGTCTTTGTTTTTGATCCTTGCTTTTGATAATTCTACATCAAAGAACCCCAACTGTCCTTTCCATGGAATTGGAATTCTTAATGGTTTTACATTTTTTATCTTGAATCCAAAAGTTTTATCTTGAAAATTTTTTGAAGCAAGATGAAATTTTTGATCTTTTTTTACTTCTTTTGATGAATTATATTTTTTTACATCATAAAGCTCAGCTTTTCCAATAATCACACCGGTAACTAATTTTTTCGTAATTTTTAATCTCTTACAATCTTCTATTCTTATTTTGATTGGGGCATGAATTAAAAATTCACCGCGAAAATTTGTATTCCATTTTCTTAATTCTATTGTTTTTCCCCCCGATATTATTAAATCTGCAAAAGGTTGTGATATTGATAGACACTTCAAGATATTATTCAGTAGCTGCTTTGATCAATTCGCCTAGATTTCTGCCTTTTCCTTCAGGCAAATTAGTTATTCCGCCATTCAAACTTTGAGTTACAATTCCTTTACTTGCAAGAATATTAACAGCCATTAATGAAGTATTTCCAGCCATGCATACTAGTAATGACTTACCTTTAATTCCTTTTAGATCTTCACTTAACTCTTCAGGAATTTGCTGTGTTGTTAATAGTTGATTGATAGTTCTTGCTTTTGGTATGATTATCTTTGATTTATCCACACCCAGAGATTTTGCAATTACCTCTATTCCTTCTTCACGAGGAGTGTATTGAGTATGAACCCAAATTATTTTATCATAATCATCTACATTTGATACTGCCTCTTGTAGTGATATTTGAGTACGATTTTGTTTCTTTGACATTTCTTCTAAATTCTTTTTGTACTTTTGTATTCCATCGGCAACAATAACAACAAATTTTTTACCTGTACCAAAGTTTGCCATTTGCATTACTGCATAAAACGCAAGAGCACTACTTTCACCAATATCGTGACCCTTATCTACAAAAAACTTTAGAAGATGTTTAGCTTGGTCAAAATCTATCTCATATTGTCCTGCATATGTGTCTGGTTTGTATAGCTTCAGACCCAATGCCTTGTCTTTGGTCCTAATTCCTGCGACATCTTGACCTGCAGGTGGAAAAACTACATGCACTGATTTTTTTCCATATTTTTCATATATGTATCTGCTCAAACCCCCAGAAGTACCACCTGTACCAAAAGCACAAACAATTCCAAAATCTTCTAATGAATTTCCATGTTCATGTAATTGTTGATCTATCTCAACTGCGGTAATAGTTTTATGTGCATCAATGTTTAGTTCATTATCATATTGTTCTGGACAGAAACAACCGTATATCTTAGCAAGAAATTTTGCCAAGTTTATGATATCTTGAGCCGCTAAAAGTGATTCTACTTCAGAATTTACATTATCAAAAACTGCAGGATCAAAACCAAGTTCAGATAATTGTGAACGAATATTAGCGGCAGTTGCTTTTGCAGCTAAAATATTTGGATTATCTTTCATTCCTGGAGCTGGACATACATCCATGTCAAGATCCATGATGCGGATATTCTCATTTCTTAATTCCTTAAAGACTCCTTCCTGTAGCTTTCTTGATACAAGTGAAATCACTGTTAATCCAAGTTTAGATATCTCTCCAAGAGCAATTCCAAAATTTCCCGAAGTTGCTTCAATTATTGTTTGTCCACTTTTCAGTTTTCCTGTAACAATAGCATCGTGTATGATATGAACTGCAGGTCTGACTTTTATCGAACCTGTTAGTAAGTTAGAATCAAATTTGCCAAAAACTTTTAGATCTGTATTGGCAAGATTTATTTTGTAAACCTCTTTTGCACATTCTTTCAAATCTTCGGTCATATCAATTAATGGCGTTGCATTGACAATCTTTGTTTCTCCTTGACTCTCTTCAAAGTGAGGTGTCTTACTCCATACCTCCTGCTTAAAACGCTCAAGCAGATTTTTATCAATATTTCTTTCTTTAGTTTCTTCCAAAAATCGTTCTCCTCTGAAATTTCATCTGTTTTAATCTCATATAAAATATCTGATAGGCTAAATTGTATTTATTTTATTTTTGATTCATTAAGTTCATGTATCTAATATTCTTATTACTTTACTTGGAATATCATGTAGTCTACTTACAGCCATAGTTTTGTCATATCCTAAGTGTCTGAGATTGTTCGCTATGGTGGTAGCTCTTACCGTATTCGGACCCAACCCTAAGGCTATCATGCTGATGCCTAATCTTTTGAGAGATTTTGTCCTATTTCTAACGGCATCAGGATCTGATGGTTCTCCGTCTGTTAATGTCAAAAAAATATCTGGTCTTTTTGACTGTAAAATTGGAAACATTTTATCATATACTTCTGCTAATGGTGTGGAACCATTAGCAACAATCTGTGCTAATCTTTTTGCAGTAACTCTGTTCCATTTTACATTATCTGGTTTAACAGACCAGCAAACAACTGACCTATTTTCAGTACTAAATGCATATACTGCAAATTTTACTTTGAGAAAAGATAGAACTTCACAGAGTGCAAGAGTAGCTTTTTTGTATTCTAATGCATCTGATGCAATACTTGATGAATGATCTAATAAAATAACGATTCTTGTTTTGATTGATTTTTTGATATCTGTAAAAAATGGCTCATTTCCTTCAATGTAATTTTCTTCATCAAATTCATCTCCACTACTAAGATGTTGTTCTTTCCATCCCGATTTCAATTCTCTAAATTTTATTTTCAGATTATTTATCAAATTCATATCGTAGATTACTGCCTCATCTACATTAGTGACAGTTGGAATTTGAACTCCTATTGATTCAGAAATTAATCCTTTATTATCATTTTTTTTATTTTCGTCTAGCAATACTTTGTATTCATCATAGATATTATCTCCACTTAATGCAGCTTTTGGGTCAATTTTTCCAAAATCACCTTCTTTATTTTTTGAAATCACTGTTAAAAATTTCAATAGTTCTTCTTCTGAAACAGTCATATCTGCTTTCATAAATGGTAACGAAACAGGAATTGTAAGCAATGAATCTATATCCAAAATTTTAATAATTTCATTTACATTTTTTTCCAACCAGTCTGTATCATATTTTCTCTCTATGGATTCATCAATAATTTTTTCAGCAAACTCTGATGCTTTTTTTATTCTTTCAAAGTGGCTAGATTGCATTTCTCCCTTGAATGCTCCAAACATAAAATATTGGTAAAATGCTTCTACAATTCGTGCTTTTCCATAAACTGTATGTAATTGTGGTCTAGATACAAACATGTATGTATAATTAAAAATAATCTCTTCATCCATGCCTTTCCAAAGTTTTCTACCTAGTTGTTCCACTCTGTGAGTTTCCATAGTGTTTAGAATAAATCCAAATGCATGATCATTGCTAAGAATTTTTTTACAAAACTTTATTCTCATTGCCTCATACCACAATGAAGTTCTAAATTGCCTATATCTCTGGAAATTATTTCCCATTCTTTTTTCAATTGGTGTTAAGATAACTCTATTTTCTTTTAGTCTAGTTTTTGTCTCAATTTTGTCTGAAAATTCAACTGTGATATTTTCTCTTTCAGACCATCTTCCGACTAAAAATGTGGCAATCTCCACTAATGATTCATTTCGTAATTGTAATGATTGCATCTAATTACCAAACATTGAGGTAATGATGTCATTTACTTTTTGATATTCTATATTTCCCCACTGTGTATACACATTACCAAAAACAATTTTTGCTGATTCTTTAGGAGACACTCCGCCATCTAGCAATTTTCCAAATGCTATTGTCTCCCTTAAACTTGGAGAATAAAATAATTCTTCCACTACAGCTGCTTGTCTTAGTATATTTGCAAGTTTTATTGCCTGAACAATCTCAGAATCATGGTTTCCAGAAACATGTTTCTTGATAATTTCTAATTCTATATCCTCAGGTGGATACTCTAGACGAATTCTAACTGGGAATCTGCTGAGTAATTGCGGTGGCAGTTCTTTGGTTCCACTATGTGTAAGAGGATTAATTGTTGCAATTACAAACCAACCCTCTTTGGCTTTTACAGTTTCTCCTGTGGATTCTTTTAGAGTAATCTGTCGTCTGTCATCTAATGCTTCATCTAATCGTAGTAAAACATCAGCTTCGGCAGAATTTACTTCGTCTAGATACAACATACTACCATCACCCATTGATTTAATCAAAAGACCTTCCTCAAAACTCACTGTTCCATTCGTTAAGGTTTTTGTTCCAATAAGGTGACTCTCTCGTGTTCTGAGGCTAAAATTTATTGATTCTAGTTTCGCATTTTTGCTCTTTGCAAAATCTCTTACTAGAGATGTTTTTCCAGTGCCCTTTGGACCAATTATCAATACAAATAGATCTGCTTGGTGTGCTTTGTTTAAAATCTGAATAGAATTATTCCAATCTAAATATGATGCTTCTTTTACCATTTGATATTTTTTCTAAGATCTATGTTTACAAATAAAGCTTAGTTTTGATATTGAGGTAATTTGGTATTGGATTCATCAAGAATTTGATGTAGTTTTTTACTCCAGTCAGTAAATCCCTCTGGAGAATCGGGATAATCGTAATAATGTTTTGTCAAGAGTCTATTTTGTTGTGTAGTAAAACGCAAACCATCAGCAAGTTTTTTGTTAAGGGCGCCTCTGATCATCATTCCTAATTTTGTAACATTGGAAAAGTCTGGATGTTCTCCTTTTGAAATAGCTTCCACATCCATATTTCCCAAAAAGTGCTTCATTCCATAACTAATTTGTTCGTTAGTGAGAGTTTGAATTAATCTTCTGAAAATTTCCAATCCTGCTGTTTTGTAACCATATTCATTTATGAATTCTTTATTGTATTTCCATAATCCTTTCTCAGTAACATCGCCTGATTGAATTGATTCTACCACACATTTTCCAACAATAGTTCCAGCAACTAGTGCTGGTCCAATACCTCCAGCATCCAGTGGTTTTGGCATCCATGCAGAATCACCAACTAGAACAAATCCATTTGCAACCATGCAATCATTTTGTCTTCTTACTGAAACTTGGAAATTACCAGTTGCATTATTCTTATCTTGAGGATCTTCTGAAAGTTTTGGGTTTTTTATTGCATGGTTTCTTTCCAGATACTGATTAATCAACATGGATACATTATCGTTTTTTCCTAATCTTTTATTTCGTTGTTCAAGGAGTGTTTTTTCAACACCCAGACCAATATTCACTTTGTTTTTTCCTTTTGGAAATACCCATCCATATCCCCCTGGTGCAATATCTTGATCAAGATGAATTATGCAATAATCAGGATCGAATTCGGTTAGATCTTCTTCGCCCTGATCAAAATACATGATGTGTCTTCCTGTTGATTCCACATCTTTACGATCTACTTTTCTCTCCATCTTTGTTGTATTGGAAATCTGGTTTCGAAGCATAGATGTCATTCCGGTTGCATCGATTACAACTTTGGCTGTCTTTTTGTAAGGAGTTTTTGTTTTATAGTCTATTCCTTGAACTCCTATCACTTGATTCCCGTCATACAATAATCCTGTGAGATTAATTTCAAAATCAAAATCTACTCCCATAGCTAATGTTCTTTCGTTTTGACGCTGTGGTAGAACTTGTCTGTTAAGCATATACCCTGCACCATCAAATGGGATTGATGTTTCTTTATCTGGAGAAAATGCCATTACACCTTTGACTTTATATTCAATTTCTGGTTCACTCCAACTTACTTTGATCCTGTTTGCCATGAAATCTACAGTTTCTTTACTAACTGCATCTCCACAAATCCAACCTGCAATACTTTTCATTCCAGGTAAGTTTGATGGGTTTCTATCAATTACTAGAATTTTTAATCCTTGATTCGAATAATATGAAACTGATTGAGCAGCAATAGTTCCTGCTAATCCTCCTCCAGCTACTATGACGTCATAATCTGCCACAAAAGAACGCCCGTTTATCCGTATTTAAAATAATACCATGGTTACATGTCAGGAAACATTTGTTGTTCAATTCAAAAATGGGGTCGGTTCGTCGCGGCGTCTTCAAAGCTTTCGCTCAGACTGGAGCGGCTATTATCTCCTCATTCCCAAATTAAATTATCTCGTCATTCCTATTTAATCTAGTTGGAATATTTTGCTGAATATTTTGACTGTGTCTTTTTTGTTGTAGATTGGAGTGTAAATTTTCACCTTTATTGCATCTTTTTCCCTAAACATTAGATTTCCTTTAATGAATTCTTGTTTGTCTAGTCTGATGTGAAATCTGGAATCTACGGTTCTTTCTTCTATCTCTTCAACCAATTTCTTTATCTGATCATTTGATAATGATTCAACTAGTTTCTCAACAAACTTTTGAGCCTGATTTTTTTCAATTTTGGCATTTAGTATTGTTATTGGATTTTCAAAATGGCCAGTAGTTTGATTAACTGTGAAATCGCCTTCTTTCAACTCAAATATTTCTTCAAAAGACTTCAAGAATTTTGAAATATCTTCTGTAGCATGTATTATTACATCAATTGTAACTTCTAATTTGTCAACCATTATCTGTAAGAATGAGTTATTGTTTAGGCTTCAAGTAATGCTATTTCTTTTTCTGCGGTTCTGATAAGCTTAACTTTCTCAAGACCCACGTGTCTTACTCTGATAACTTTCTTAAATGCAGCCATTATGTCTGAATTAATCTTACTGTAACATGTAGCCTGAACAAATTGGTCAACTGTCATTTGAGGTACTGTATTGTTAATTACATCTTTTGCAATCAGTCGTAATGCATGTTTTCTAGATGTGTTAAGTTGTCTATGTGTAAGAGCAAGTACTTTGATTCTAAAGACATATCCATCTTTAGTTTTGATATCTATGATGAAGTTTATCCTAGATGAACCGCGTCTGATTAAACTACGCAAAAATTCTTTGGAATACTCATATCTCTTAAAAATCGTAGTAGCTTTATCGCCTTCTACTTTGTTAATTTGAAAGTACATTTTGTATTGATGCTGTGATGGATCTCCTTTTAGAATATCGTATAGGGTTACTTCTAGAACTCTACCTGATGCATTTTCATCATCAGTAATTGGAACGTATGCAATTGGAACATTGTTAAACGAATCTGGAGCGCTAACTGTTACCCATTTCTTTTCTCGCCATTTGTCCTTTACTCGTCCTTTTCTACGTGCCAATTATTAACGACCTTTGAATCCAAAATATAAGGGTATGCGACTAGATTATGTTTTTGCCCATGTATTTTTGTAAAACTTTTGGAACAATAATGTGACCGTCTTTAGTTTGAAAATTTTCCATTATTGAAACCAAAACACGTGATGTGGCAACTAATGTGCTGTTTAATGTGTGCAAGTACTGTGTTTCATCATTTGTCTTTTCTCTAAATCTGATCTTTAGTCTTCTTGCCTGATAATCTAAACAATTTGAACAGGAAACAATTTCTCTGTATGTATTTTGTCCTGCCATCCACGCCTCTATGTCATATGTTTTTGCAGAAACTTTTCCCATGTCCCCTGATGATAGCAGCATTACTTTGTATGGAATTTCTAAATTTTGGTAGAAATCTTCAGCAACTGATAACATTTTTTCATGCTCTCTCCAAGATTCCTCCGGACGTGCAAAAACAAATTGTTCAATTTTGTCAAATTGATGCACTCTGAAAATTCCTTTTTGGTCCCTACCATGTGCACCTGCCTCTTTTCTAAAACATGGGCTTACACCAGCATACCTTAACGGAAGATCTTTCCCTTCTATTATTTCATCAGAGTGCATAGCAGCCATTGCATGTTCTGACGTTCCTATCATGTAGAGATCTTCATTCTCAATTTTGTATATTACTTCTTCAAAGTCATCAGCTATTATTGCCCCTTCCATAGATTGGCGATTGATCATATATGGTGGCTGAACTAAAGAGTAGTTTTTTTCTGCAAGAAAATCCAATGCATAATGAATAAGAGACTGATTTAATCGTACAAGATCATTTTTTAGATAATAAAATCTTGCACCTGCAACTTTGGCGGCTCTTTCAAGATCAACCAAATCCAAGTTTTCAGAAATATCGATGTGATCATTTATCTTAAAATCAAATTCAGGAATTTTACCCCATTTTTTTATTTCCCTGTTAGCAGTTTCATCTTTTCCAACAGGCACCGACTCATGAATCAAATTTGGAATAGTTAGCGCTAACCTTGAATACTTTTTTTCAATTTCTTCTTGTGATGCTTCTAGTTTTGTAAGTTCTTCTGAAATATTTTTCATTTCAGCTAAAATAGATGACGTATCTTCACCGGATTTCTTTTTTTGAGAAATTGTTGATGCTATTTGGTTTTTCTTTTTTCGCAACTCATCAGTTTTTAATATGAATTCTCTTCTCTTTTGATCCGAATCTATCAATTCATCAAAATTAAATTCAACTGATCTTGCTTTGAGCATATCTCTGATGATTTGAGGTTTTTCTTTGATTATTTTTGGATCTAACATTATTCAATCACCTTTAATGCAACCTGAACATGCTCTAAAACTTCATCAATAGTACTAATCAATTTTTTCATGCTTTTCTTACTCTCAAAATTAAAAACAAGTTTGTTATCAATATTTTCAATATAAAGACTCAATCCTTCTGGAAAATTTACATTGTCAGGTTCCAATGCCCTTTTTACAGTCTCTGCCTTTTCTTTTGAAAGATTATTGAGAATTACCTGTACTTGACATGTTAATGACATTTACTTCTAAATAATCTAGAAATCCATCTAATTTGTCTTTAGTTATTTTTGCGCCAGCTGCTGCATTATGACCTCCACCTACACCATCAAATTTCTCAGCACCTGTTCTCATTAATTCGCTTAAATTAATCTCTGATTTACATCCAAATGATTTTCTTGATGAAAATTTGATGGTATTTTCTTCACCGCCTGTTCTCAAAATTACAATTTTTCCAGCATTTTTTGGTGAACCTGCAATTAACGATGAAATTGTACCTGTCATCATTTCTGGAACAATTCCCTCTCCATTTACCATGACGCATGTCTTACTTTCTGAAACTCTCCATCTTTCGTTTGTTAGAACATTCATGTATTCTCTAATCATTTTTCTATAGTCTGTAAGTATTGTTTCACCTTCTCTTAGAATCTTGTTTCTATCTCCCATACAAACTGCAATTCCAACTCCTGCTCTGCTTATCCTTCCACACGAATTGAGCATTGTTGAAAATTCTCTACCATCCCGCAAAAAGCTCCTTTTGTCCTCTCTTGGAAATGTATAGGTATATCCAATTAATTCAGACATTATCTCAGTTGCATTCTTTTCCGAAGTGAATTTTGAAATAGTTTCGATGACTGATCTTTTTTCTTCATCATTTAGCTCTGCTGGTACTCTCCATCTACCTCCATCCTTTAGTTGAATTCCAGAAGAATTCAAAAGTGAAAGACATGCATCTCTATTCCAAGTTAGACCTTCGATAAATGGCTGTGATGTAAATGCAAGGGCATCTGGAAGTGGTCTTGTCTCTCTTCCAACTAGTAGTAAATCCAGATCAATATCCACTAGTCCCTCTTCCTTTGCAGTATTGGCAATCTCATAATTTTTTCCAATGAATGATTTTCTTTCACCCTGATCTTGTCTGTCTCCTAAAGCTGAAACAACAGCTATTGCAGACAAGTCAGAATTTTTATCATCTAATGCCATTGCTGCAAGATATGCTATTCCTCCTGCACAAATTTCAGTACCACCATCAATGCCATACTTCCAAGCATTGATGACTTTTTGATTATCATGTTCTTTTTCTGGTATCTGATGATGATCTAATACAATCCAATTTTCTCCTAATGATTCATCTAAATTATTTGCAAAACCTCCAGCAAGATCTGTAATTACATGAAAATCTCTTGAATCTTTTTTTAGAGAATCAATCACCTTTTTACTAAATTCTTTGGAAGTTCTCACCGTACATCTTGCACCTGCTCTGATTAGGGCTTTTGTGATAATACTGCCTGATGTTAATCCATCACAATCGATATGAGTTGTAACTGAAATTGATTTTTTAGATTTTATACAATCTGAAATCTTATCTTTGAAAAACGAAAGAGACTCATCAAGAGTTTTTGTCATTACTCTAATTGAGCAACTACGGATTTATATTTCCAGTTTTTAGGAATACGATCTATTCTTTTGTAGTACACTGACAGTCTATGCACTTTGGCCTCAATTAACTCAAGGGATCTAACATTTCTATTATCTCCTTTGTTTGTCTTTAGGTGTTTTTGAAGACCTACTGCTTTTTTTACGATATTGTCTAGATCTTCTGGCATTTCTGCTTGAAGATCATTTTCTTCTAATATCTTTCCAATACTTTTCTTAGTTATTGGTTTAATGAGTGGAATTGAATGTTGATCTCTAAGTTTTAGTCCAATTTGACTTGGTGTTAGTCCATCTTTAGAATATTTCACAACCAATTCTTCTATTTCTTTGGTACTAAGAGTAATCCATGATGGAACTTGAAGTGTAGCTGGTCTAATGGTATGTGATTTTCCATGTCTGTGTGTGTGTAATCGTCCCATAGCGTGGCTGATTTTGGAACAAAATTAAACGTTACTTATTCCGGATCTCGTACATAACATCTACATTTTGGGGTTTAGAATAAAAGTTAAATATGTACAATTTCATCACAACGAACAGGTAAACCGTATGAATACAAAAATACTTTTAGCAGCATCCTTAGTCGCTGTATTCACCATTGGTTATTATGCAGACAACGTAGTTGCATTTGCACAATACATGGGTAACGTTGGTTCCCAAGGTGAAACCGGAACAAACACATTAGAAGAAGCACTAGAGATTCAACATAGAAGAGTCCTTGCAGCACAAGCTAATCCATCATCTGGATCAGGTACACCTTATCTTGATGCAAACGGCGTGGCTGGAGCAGCTGTAATCGCAGGTGCAGTCTTTGGTGGTATTGCAGGAGCTTTCTTCATTAGAGGAAGATCTGGCAAATACGCAGCAATGGGAAGAGGATAAACAAAACCTTATTTTTCTCTTATTTTATTTATTAGTCTTTAGTGAATACTGATCTCGTACTTTTTGATAATAAAAGAAATGTATATATCGCACAAATAGAGCCAAAATATACAATGACTCCTATAGTAGGAACTTTCCTAAGCATCCTGTCTTCACTTACAGGTCAGTTAGGACCAAACTATGACCCATTATTCTATGATGTAATGATTTACATCTTCGGAGCCATAATGTTCTCAGTATTCCTTCTTGGAATTATCTCATTCTGGTTACGTGTACACGGATGGGCTTACAAAGACAACCGTGAGAGATGGGTCGATGAATTGGATAGACACTTTGAAAGAGAAGGTATCGGTCTAATTCCAGACAACGGTAAATACTGGTAAAATTACTTCCTTTCCCCTTTTCATTATTTTGAAAATCTTGAATGAATCTTTTTTTTAAAAGTCTAGACTTAATTATTTTCTGAAACTGACATTGAGATTATTTTTCAATTTATTGCCTAGTTTTGAGGAGGTAAGTAGTCCTTATCTTTTGCCTCATCGTATGCCTTTGAGACAAACATTGCCTTGTAGTGATATCCATCCTGTAATGGGGTATTGATGAAATTCTCTGATTCTCTACCGTTGACATATATCTTTGATTTTGTCTCATCCATATCTCTTAGAGGAAATTTGAAAATCCACAAAAAGTGTCCTATTTCAAATTGTGGGTCTTCTTTCCATTCTGCATAAACAGTTCCATCATCAGTAAGCGTGTAAATTGCTCTTTGACACCCTCCTTCCATAAATCCAACATTGGCTGGAATGTCTGCCTTTTGATTATCAACATATAGTTCAACGGTAAATGACATCTTCCAATTTGTTTCAATATTGTTTATGCAAGCATTACGGGGTTGCTCACCTATGAATGGATTTACTACTAAAATTGTAATCAATACTGCAACAGCTCCTACACCTGCACTTAGACCCAAAAATCTTATAGTCTTCTTTTTCTTGTATGGATCTCCCATACCAGGCCACTTCATGTGATAATTTTTTGAGGATTACTTAAAGTTCTTTCTGTTACTTATCCATTATCTCAATAGTATCAAATTGGTCTTGGTGATCAGCAAGAAAATAAGTGATCTCATCAGAATCAATTTCAAGCCATTCTGATTCCCCACAGTATGGCAAGTAATCCTCAACAAACAGGTCTCTTGGTCCTGTCATTCTTACGATCATCTTGTCTTTTTTTGGAACAATTCCAAATGGTAATTTGAGTACTTTTCCTCTTTTTTGATTTTGTATGTTTACC
>SICY01000011.1 GCA_009697485.1 Nitrosarchaeum sp. | reverse complement strand
AGCCAGGAGCAGGACTTGGTTTACAGGCATCTGTGGGAAACGAAATATCAATGCGTAGTTAGTTTCACAACAGTATCATTTTGCCAAATGGATACAAGAGTCTAATTAATTTAAAAGTGCCATTCCTAAATCCTTAAGTTTATAGAAAATAATATTATGAATATTGGGCTACAAGGATAAAGCGAAACAGAAAGAATACATGAAAGAATATCAGAAAGAGTATTTTTCAAGACCTGAAATTAAAGAGAAACAAAAAGAATACCAAAAAGAGTATAATTCAAGACCTAAAGCTATAGCGAGAAGAAAAGAACTTAGAAATAAAGCGAAAATGAAAACATAAATTTCTAAACTCTTTCTGTATGATCTGCATTAGTGCCAAATGGCGCTAAACCACTTTTTATGTATTGGATTAGCCTCATTTGAGGCTAAAGCAGAAGATCGGAAACCAAAAAGAATTTTATTATATAAAGGGTTTAATCACGCAAAGTTATGCTTTATTATGAGATAAATCTGGGGGATTCGTGTTGTCAAATACAATGAATGCCGAAGTATCAATAATAATTCCTACGTATAACGAGTCTAAAAATATCAAAAGAATATTACATTTGATCAAAGAGCATCTGCCAAAAAACGCCATAGTTGAAGCAATAGTAGTAGATGACAACTCACCTGATGGCACAGGTAAAATCGCTGAAGATTATTTTAATTCATTAAAGGAAAAAACGAGATATACAGTTAATGTCATAAATCGAAAAACACGAGAAAGTCTGAGCTCTGCAATATTAAATGGAATACAACAGGCAAAGGGGAAGATAGTTGTTGTAATGGACAGCGATTTTTCTCACCCTCCACAACTCATACCAAAACTTGTTGATGCATTAAAACAATCAAAAACAGACATTGTTGTCGCATCAAGATATCTCAATGGAGGTTCAATACATGGTTGGTCAATAAAACGAAAAATGATAAGCAAGATTGCAACAATTATTGCAAAGAAAGGTCTGGGCATAAAAGAATCAGATCCAATGTCAGGATTTTTTGCATTTAACAAAGACATAATCAAAGGAATAAACTTTGATGCGATAGGTTACAAGATTCTCCTGGAGATGATTGTAAAGGTAAAAGGTGTATCAATAAAGGAAATTCCATATACGTTTTCTGATAGAGAAAATGGAAAAAGCAAACTTGGAACCAAAATCATTTTAGAATACATCCGTGCGGTTGGAAATCTTTACAGATATGGAAAAAAAGAACAGCAAAATGAAACAAGACAATCAGTAAAATTCGTATCAAAGGCTGCAAGATTCTTTTCAGTTGGAGCAAGCGGGCTTGGAGTTAATTATCTCACATCTATTTTGGTCACATCAAGTTTGAATACATGGTATATTCATGCAACCATACTTGGAATTATGTTCTCGATTACCAGTAATTTCTTTTTGAATAAATATTGGACATTTGAAGATAGGGATTTCACTGCAAAAAGAACCATCATTCAATATGGCAAGTTTGCAGGATTTAGCTCAATTGGTGCATTAGTTCAGATTGGAATGGTGTATTATTTGGTGGATGAGTTAAGTGTCGCATATCCAATTTCACTAGTGTTAGCAGTTGCAACTGCAGCATTTAGTAATTTTATTTTAAATAAAAAATGGACGTTTAAAGAAAAAGTCTGGAGTTAGACGTCATTTTTGAAAAATTAGATAAAAGGTTTGAATAGTAATAAGACATACAAATAACATGGTACTTGGAATCATCATTACAGTTGTAGTCGCTGCAGTTATTGTCTTTATCATAATAAAATTAATTCGAAGCTCAAATACGACAGGTCATGTTGGAAATACAAAGCAGTGTATAGCATGTGGACGCAAAACGAATTCATTGATTTGTCCATTTTGCAAAAAAGATTCAAACTCCCTAAGATAGTTCCAAACTATTTAGGATTAGAAAGCACCCATTATCTTCAACCCCATGATGATTAACAAAATACCACCAAGTATTATCAGCACGCCATTTCTAGACATATACGATCTTGATCAAACTACTATATCAAATGCCTTTTACAAGGAAATTTGAATCAATAATTACAAACTAAAAATACATTTGATTTATCATTGTAATGAATAATGCACATTACAAAATAATGCCATTCCATTTGATAGTGTCTTGGCAGTTATACGATATCCATCTTGCAGTCCTTTGCCGCAAATATAGCACTCTACTTCAGAGACACTTGATCTTATTTCAGATGTTTTTTTAAAGTATAGATCTTGCATCAGTGTTGATTTTGTCCCCTGCATGATCACAAAATATACGTTCAATTATCATATAAAGGTACCGTACCATACCGTAATAGATTGTGGCTAAATTCCCACCTAATCAATTTAAATAATAAACGAGTAAAATTTTGTCTATGGGTGGACACCTTTGGAAATTCTCAGCCGAAAGTAATACCACTAGAGTTATCTGAAAATCAATTTCAAATATACAATAAAATTTCTAGAAACTATTCACATTCATTTCTCTTTGAATCACTAACAGGTCCAGAAATACTAGCTGAAACATCGGTAATGGGATTTGATCCTAAAATAATTCTCAAAGGATACTCAGACAAAGTAGAAATCACAAGAGACGGTAGAACTGAGACTATCCAAACAAATGACCCATTTGAGGAGCTAAAAAAACTACTAGGAAAATCAGAAGATCAAAGTTATAGATATTTGGGTGGTGCAGTAGGTGTTGTAAATTATGATGCAATCAGACTGGTAGAAAATATTCCAGATACTCATGATTCACCACAACCATTAATGGAGTTTGGAATTTATGATGACGGCATATTATATGATAATCTACACAAGAAATTATTTTATTTTTATCATAATCAAAATAGATTTGAACAATTTAAAATGAGTGCTGATTCATTTGAAGATTTTAAAGCAACTGAAATAGTACCTAACATGAACCAAGAAAAATTCTCAAATATTGTAAACAAGGCAAAGCAGTACATTCATGATGGAGATATATTCCAAGTAGTGTTATCTAGAAAGTTCACGTTTGATACACATGGAGATAATCTAGCACTGTACAAAACACTACGAAGACTAAATCCATCGCCATACATGTATCATTTAAAACAAGATAATAAAACAATCATTGGAGCATCACCTGAAATGTTAGTAAGAATCACAAATGACAAAGTAGAAACATTCCCAATTGCAGGAACTAGAAAAATTACAGATGATGAAGAAAAAAACAAACAGTTAGCAGATGAATTACTCCATGATGAAAAAGAGTTAGCAGAGCACACCATGTTAGTTGATTTGGGAAGAAACGACATAGGCAGAGTATGTAAGTATGGAACTGTACACACTGAGGAATTAATGCAGATCAAGCGATTTAGTCATGTACAGCACATAGTAACACATGTTGTAGGTAATTTGGCGCCTGAAAACGACATGTTTGATGCGTTTAAGGCAGTTTTTCCAGCAGGAACTGTATCAGGGGCTCCAAAAGTCAGAGCCATGGAAATAATCGATGAATTAGAATCTGAAGCAAGAGGACCATATGCAGGTGCAGTGGGATATTTTTCATTTAATGGATGCTGTGATTTTGCAATTGCAATTAGAAGTATATTCATAAATGGTAACAAGGGATTTGTGCAATCAGGGGCAGGAATTGTCTCGGATTCTATTGCAGAAAACGAATTCAAAGAAACGGAACATAAAGCTGGTGCGATGCTTCAAGCATTAAGAGAGGCAACAAAATGAAATTTCTAATTATTGATAATTATGATTCGTTTGTATACAATATTGCACAATACTTGGGTGAGCTGGGAGTAGATTGTGATGTTATTAGAAATGACAAGATAACACTAGAACAAATAAAACAAAACAATTATGATGCAATAATCATATCACCAGGTCCAGGAACTCCAGCAGACAGAAAATATTTTGGAATATGTAGCGATGTAATCAAAGACATGGGACCTACCACTCCGATATTAGGAGTATGTTTAGGACACCAGGGAATAATTGAGGCATTTGGCGGCAAGGTGACAAATGCAGGTTGTGTAAGACATGGTAAGACCAGTCCAGTTAAGCATACAGATTCAGAATTATTCAAAGATGTCAAGAATCCATTTAGGGCAACAAGGTATCATTCACTAGTTGGAGATAAAACAATAATTCCAGACGTATTGGAAGTAACAGCTACTGCAGCTGATGATGGAGAAGTCATGGCAATAAGACATAAAAAATATCTAATAGAAGGAGTACAGTTTCATCCCGAATCAATTATGACAGAGGATGGAAAAAAGATTCTCTCAAATTTCATAAACCAGGTGAAAAATAAAAAATGATTTCAGATTTAATTTCAATGTTACAACAAAAGACAGATCTCACATATGATCAGATGAATTATGTCATGACAGAAATTTTATCAGGGAAAACAAATGACAAAGAAAACTTGGATTTTCTATCTAATCTAACAGAAAAAGGTGAAACTGATGATGAGTTGCTTGGTATGCTTGATAAGATGCGGGAATTTGCCCTTAAAGTAGAGCCTAAAAACAAGGGAAAAATAATTGACATGTGCGGTACTGGAGGGGATAATCTTCAAACATTCAATGTATCCACGACTGCCTCTTTTGTGGTAACAGCTGCTGGAGGAGTTGTAGCAAAACATGGCAATTGTTCTAGTTCAGGCGTTTCTGGAAGTGCTGATATTTTTGAATATTTTGGATATGATCTAAATTCAGAGCCAGACAGAATTGCAGACATACTTGAAAAACATAACATTTGTTTTATGTTTGCACAAAAATTTCATCCGGCAATGAAACATGTCTCAAATGCAAGAAAGCAGTTAGGAAAAAGATCAGCGTTTAATCTTTTAGGTCCACTATCAAATCCAGCTGGTGTTAAAAATCAAATGATAGGGGTTGGAGCTATTGAGTTTTTAGACAGACTGCCATTAATTCTAAAAAGAAATGGAGCAGAAAATATCATGACAGTTCGTTCTGATGATGGCATGGATGAATTTGCTACCAGTGCAACAAATAGAGTATGTATTTTAAGACATGACAAAGTATTGATGAATTCAATTGATCCCCAAGTAGTAGGACTACACAAGTCAACACTAAGAGACATTCAAATTAAAACAAGAGAAGATGCAATAAAGGCATTTGTTGGAGTGTTAAACAATACTGCAAATCAAGCCATGGTAGAAACAACAGCTCTTAATGCAGCTGGAGGATTAATTGTTGCAAACATTGTAAATAATTTTGAAGAGGGAGTTGAATTGGCATTAAAGACAATTAAAGATGGAAAAGCATTCAAACTATTAGAAAGATTTGTTGCAGACACAGGAGATATTTCAAAATTAAAGGAGATGATATGATGGCTGGAAACATTCTAAGAAAACTAGTAAACAATTCACAAGCTGCAATTGATGATGGAGTGTATGATATAGATGTAAAATTGCAAAAATCAAGCAAGGATTTTTTACAAATGATAAAATCAAATAATCATGCAACACTACTTACAGAAATAAAATTTTCATCTCCGTCTTTGGGTAAGATTAGAACAGTATCAGATCCAGCTAGTATTGCAAAACAAATGATTGCAGGAGGCTCTAAAGCACTGTCCGTTCTTACCCAGCCTCATATGTTTAATGGCTCACCAGAGTACTTTATGCAGGTAAGGCAAGCAGTAGATGTCCCATTATTGATGAAAGATATTATGATTGATACAATACAGATTGACGCTGCAGAAAAAATAGGGGCAGATTACATGTTAGTTATTCAATCACTATTTGATCAAGGATTTCTCAAAGATATTGATGAGTTTATCAAATACGGTCACAAAAAGGGACTGAAAATTTTACTAGAGGTTCACACAAAACAAGAATTTCAAAATGCGCTAAAAACTGAATCGGACCTAATTGGAATTAACAACAGAAATCTAGACACATTAGAGATTGACCTTAAAACTACAGAAAAAGTACTGGAAGGACACAAAAAGACAAGACCAATACTATCAGAGAGCGGAATTGAGACACCTAAAGATATACAATATCTAAAAAAGTGTGGAGCAGATGCATTTCTAATAGGATCTAGTATAATGAAAAGCGATAATATCGAAGAACATGTCAGAAAATTGGTGAATGCATATTGAAGTATCCTAAAGATGGTAGATTTGGAGAGTTTGGCGGCAAGTACATTCCAGAGACACTAGTTCCTGCAATTGAAGAATTAGAAGAAAATTATCTCAAATTCAAAGACAATAAAGATTTCAAAAGAGAATTAGATTATTATCTCAAACAATATGCAGGAAGACCAACCCCATTATACTATGCAAAAAATTTATCAGAAAAATGTGGCGGCGCTAAAATATATCTAAAAAGAGAAGACCTCTTGCATGGTGGAGCTCACAAAATAAACAATACATTAGGTCAAGCACTACTTGCAAAAAAAATGAATAAAAAAAGAATCATTGCGGAAACAGGTGCAGGTCAACACGGAGTAGCTACTGCAATGGCATGTGCTGTTTTGGGAATGAAATCCGAAGTATACATGGGATACAAAGATACCATACGACAAAAGCTAAATGTCTACAGAATGAACATGCTTGGTGCTAAAGTTCATCCAGTAAAATCAGGCTCAAAAACTCTCAAAGATGCAATCAATGAGGCAATCAGAGACTGGATTACAAATGTAGAATCTACATATTATTTGCTAGGCTCTGCAGTAGGTCCTCATCCATATCCTGTAATGGTAAGAGATTTTCAAAGTGTGATAGGAGAGGAAATTAAAGTACAGATGAAAAAAATATCAAAAACACCAGATATTGTAATTGCATGTGTTGGCGGAGGATCAAATGCAATTGGGACATTTTATCCACTAGTTGATACAAATGCCGAAATCATTGGAGTCGAAGCTGCAGGTAAAGGATTAAAATCAAAATATCACTCTGCAACATTATCAGCTGGCAGTAAAGGGGTGCTTCATGGAATGATGACATATCTATTGCAAGATGATGAAGGACAAATCACCGAAACACACAGTATTTCAGCAGGATTGGATTATCCAGGCGTAGGTCCAGAGCACTCTTATCTAAAAGATACCAAGCGAGTAAAGTATCACTCTGCAACAGATGCCGAAGTAATTGATGCATTTTTGATGTTGACTAGAACTGAAGGAATCATTCCAGCACTAGAGTCAGCTCATGCAATAGCTGAAGCAATGAAGGTTGCAAAAAAGAGTAAAAAATCAGAATCAATTGTAGTTACACTTTCAGGAAGAGGAGACAAGGACGTAGAAGAAGTACAAAAATATCTGAGTAAACATGTCAAGAATTAAAGAAAAATTTGTAGAACTCTCTGCAAAAAAAGAAAAGGCATTAATCGCATATATCATGGTTGGATATCCAAATGAGAATGCAACAATATCTGCAGTAAGAGGACTAATTAAAGGAGGAGCAGATATTATAGAATTAGGATTTCCATTTTCAGATCCTCTAGCAGATGGACCTATAATTCAAAATGCCAGCACTGTATCATTAGATAATGGAACTAAACTCAATAAATTCTTCAACATTGTAAAAAAAATCAGAAAAGAAACAGACATGCCGTTGATTCTAATGACATATACCAATATTTTGTATCATAAAGGATATTCAAAATTTATTGCAGAGGCTAAAAATGCAGGAATTGATGGATTCATTCTTCCAGACATGTCAATTGAAGAATCAAAAGAATATCTTGCATCTGCTAAAAATGCAGTAGACACAATATTTTTGATATCTCCAAACACAACAAAATCAAGGATAGAAAGAATCGCAAAATTATCTTCAGGATTTTTGTATTTAGTTGCAGTGTATGGTACCACTGGAGTAAAGATAGGAATTCAAAATTATACTCTAAATGCAATCAAAGAAGTTAAAAAAATTACCAAGGGAAAGATTCCAGTTGGTGTGGGGTTTGGTGTTTCAACTCCTGAGGATGTAAAAAAATACATCAAAGCAGGAGCTGATGCAGTAATTGTAGGCAGTGCATTTTTGAAACTAATTGAAAAGACACCTCAAAACAAACTTGAATCAAGCATTGCAACATTTACAAAAAGTCTCAAAAGACAAACCATCCAAACATGACTGTTGTTAAAAATTCAATGAGTCAGTAACGAACTTTGCCACACTTTCTACATGATAATGTGCCATTAGAGACATATTCATGGTTACAAGGCTCAGATTCTACCATCATGATTCAATTCCAAAAAATTGTAATATTATTGAATAACGATGTAAACTTTGAGTGGATATACAAAATCATTTTACATAAAACCAATGATCAAATCAAAGATTCAAAATGAATAATAGATATGGGATTTAAATATACAGATTTTGATTATAAAATAATAAGATTTTTTCATAATAAGAAAAATGACTGTATACAATGTGATGCAAAATTTGACAGTCATGATGACTTGGTAAAACACGTCAGACATGAACATCATAAAACTATCGTAATCTGCCAATACTGCAAAAAAGAGTTTATTCATGAAAAGGACAGACTACACCATTCCAGAGAAGAACACAAACATATGTTAGAGAAGCGTTCACGAAAAGATTCACATCCTGAGGAATACAAAACTCAAAGCAGAGTGGATGCATTCAAATCCAAATTTAGTGATAAACTATAACAGTTCGTTAAAGAGTAGTGGTCTGTTATTTTCGACGGGAAGCAGGGGGAACTTTATTTTAGGTAAAGACCACTATCTAGATGTGCTCAGCATACAGATACGTATTGTAAAATAAAAAATACACGTTAAAAAGTTCAAACACTCGTTAAAAAAAATAAGAAATTTTATACGCATGTAAGATCTCCACGCTAGAATAAGAGATCGCATCATTTTAGTGTCTGATCAGCAAAACATACAAAAACCAGATACTTGTTTTCTTAATGTGCAGACGAAGCTTATTTTTGTCACAGGAGGGGTAATGTCTGGCCTTGGAAAAGGTGTAACAACATCATCGATTGCAAAATTATTACAATTAGCAGGCCAAAAAGTGTCTTGTATCAAAATAGATCCCTATCTTAATTATGATGCAGGAACCATGAATCCAGTTGCTCATGGAGAAGTCTTTGTAACAGAAGACGGCGGCGAATGCGACATGGATATTGGAAACTATGAGAGATTTCTAAATCAGAGCATTCCAAAAAGTCACAACATTACTACAGCTCAAGTATATTCAGCAGTAATTGAAGCAGAAAGAAAAGGAGAGTATCTAGGGGCATGTGTTCAGATAATTCCTCACATCACAGATGAAATCAAAAATAGAATTAGAAAAATTGCCGAAGAAGAAAAACTTGATTTTTTGATTGTAGAATGTGGAGGTACAGTAGGAGACATAGAATCATTACCATTTTTAGAGGCACTAAGACAGATGAGAGTCGAAGAAGGGCCGCAAAATGTAATTTTTGTCCATGTTACACTTGCACCATCATTGGATGTAGTAGGAGAGCAAAAAACAAAACCCACACAGCACAGTGCACAAGAATTAAGAAGAATTGGTATTCAGCCAGATTTTTTGGCAGTAAGATGTACAACACCACTAGAAGAAAAGACAAAGAAAAAAATTGCATTATTTACCAATGTCACTGCAAATGACGTATTATCATGTCATGATGTAAAATCAATTTTTCAAGTACCACAGATATTGTATGATCAGGGAATAATGGATTCTTTATTTACAAAGTTTGGAAAAGTGGGAATGGTAAATGCATCTGCAAATTGGGATAAATGGAATGGTATTGCAGAATCTATGGTAAATCATGAAGACCAGAAAGTAAGAATTGCAATGGTTGGAAAATACGTTACACTTGCAGATAGTTATGTTAGTGTAAATCATGCGCTAAAGCACGCAGGTGCAAAGTTAGGAAAATCAGTTGAAATTGATTGGATCGATTCAGAATCAATGACAGATTTTAACAATTTATCAGAATATGACGGCATACTAGTTCCAGGTGGATTTGGAACAAGAGGTTCAGAAGGAATCATAAAGACTGCAAACTATGCAAGAGAGAAAAACATACCATATCTTGGGATATGTTTTGGATTTCAGCTAGCAGCAATTGCATTTGGAAGAAATGTTTTGAAGTTAGAGGATGCAAATTCTACTGAAATAAAACCAGATACTAAAAATCCAATTGTGGATTTACTTCCAGAACAAAAAAACATATCAGATATGGGAGGATCATTAAGGCTTGGCGCAAACGATATTCAAATAAAACCAAATACAATATCACATAAAATCTACAATGCAAATACAATTAGCAAAAGACACAGACATCGATATGAGATCAATAAAAAATACATTCCAGAATTTGAGAAAAATGGGTTGATATTTTCAGCTGAAAGTGATGAGGGTAAAAGAATGGAAATGTTAGAAATTCCATCTCATAAATTCTATCTTGGGGTGCAGTTTCATCCAGAGTTTAACAGTAGACCAGGATATCCAGAGCAGGCATTTGAGGCATTTGTAAAAGCTGCATCTCAGAAATAGAAAATAAGAAATTTTAATTGCTAAACATAGGTTTAGAATGTCTCAATAATGGGAATTACAAAAAATGAATTATTAACAAGACTATTAAATAGTCCAGAAGAATAACTAATGAAAATTTGACAAGATGCACAAATTGTGGAAAAGATTACCAGATAGGAATAAAGAATTTTTGTTCTAATGCTTGTTATGAATCGGATTTACAAAAAAGGATCAAAGATGCGTGTGGTGACGATGCAACACATACCAAAAACTTGTCATAATATTTTACAATACTAAAAAATAAAATCTATTCTATCTTGGATATTTCATAGATTTTTTGTCGTGCGTCTCTAATTGAGACCTTCTTTTTGACATATCCTTTTTTGAGCAAATGGCTAAGCGCTAATCTAACGGTTCTGCCTGGAAGTAAAGTCTTGTTTGCAAGATCTTTTTGGGTAAGCGCTCCTTCATACTCTAATGTCTTTAGCAATAATTTGGAGCTTGGAGGCATACTAAGTAGTTCTTCAGCCAGATGGACCTTCTTTGCAAGTGCAGAGATTGCAGTAGAGTCTGTTTTGAGTCGGATTATTTTTGCCGGAGGTAAAAACTGGGTACATTCTACTATATTGTTTACTTTGTATCTATCCAATCCATCAAGAACAACTTCACAGTGCAGTCTAGCTGAAATATCACTAATTTGAATAGAGCTTTTATTTGATACAATGATTGGTCTTCGTGTAATATCTAAAGAGTTCACTGAAATTATCTCAAATACGCCAGAATCCTGAAACAACATAGGTCCACCAGCAGACATTGAATATGCAGAAGAACCAATCGGGGTAGATACAATAATTCCATCACTGTTATCGTGCCATACTTCTTCATCGTTTACACGTAATGTGTGCTCCATAAGCATTGCACTTTTTGATGAAAATACTGCAACATCATTTAAGACAGGATAGACATTTTTTCCATCAATTTTTACTCCTAGTCTTGGAACTTCCTCTACTGTGTAATTTTGTTTTTTTAGTATTCTTACATATGAAGGAAATTCCCTAAGATCTACCTGAGCTAAAAACCCACTAGATTCACCCTCACTTATTCCTAAAACAGGTGTTGTTGAATCAAAAGATCTATGAAAATAGTTTCTAACACCTTTATCTCCACCCAACACCAAAATACAATCAGCTTGTTTTACTTTTGATTTTGCAGTAATTGTAAATGATTCAATTTCAGCATCATCTAAAATTTTTTTTATGATCTTTGCTGCAGAGTCTGTTGTATCAGAACCATAGATTCCTATTTGCACAGAGAAATAAAACTAGGAGTACAATAAAAGGGTAAAGTGCTAAATCGTCCTATATTTTACTAGATTGTAAAAATAAGAAGCATTAGTCTCAATTGCACTCTTTTGAGGTATTTTTAGCAGGCCCACTTGTTTTGAATCAAGTGCAGCCTGTGCAGCCCCTCCTGCAAAACACAATGCCCAAAGAAAGTCTTTTTCTTTTAGCATTGTACAACAAAATGTTGCACAAAAAATATCTCCAATGCCAGTGGTATCATAAACTTCTTTGTTTGGTAATGTTATAGAATAGACTTTGTCCTTTACCAGTAATGAGACTTCAGTTTTGTTTGTAAAAATTACATATTCCACACCTTTTTTCTGTAGTGCCATCATCATTTCATCATAAGAGCCGCTAACAATTCGTTGAGACTCATCAGGGTTTACCTTGATTGCATTTACATCAGATAAATCAAGTTCAGTGTTTTCTAAAATTACATTTTTATCTAAATCCACTTGTCTCAAAAACCCCTGAGGATCAACTAGAGTAAAACTAGAATCTTTTTTTATTTTAGTAAATACATCAGCAGTAATTTCATGAAAGATTGGTGTGATCAAAGAACCATCTGCGTTTATGGTAGTGTATTCAATGGGATCGCACTCATGTAATAGTTTAAGCGTTCTATCTGAACCCGTAATATCTATTGCAAATCGAGTTGTAAGTTTCTCAGATATTGCATCTTCAAAATGAATTTTATTTTGAGTTAAATATTGCATTGGAAAGTCTCTACCAAATTTAGTGTAAAGGTCAACATCAAATTTGAGCTGTCTTGCAGCTAATCCACCATAACATGCAGCACCTCCAATTTGCTCATGATTTATGCCATCAATAGTAATTGTATCAATTGCACAGTGTGAAAATAATGCTAGTTTCATTGGTTATAATTCCAAACAATATCGATTTAGTTTTTTGCATTCTTTTTTTCAAAACATTCCTGACATAATACAATGCCCTTCAATATCACCAAATCCACATTTGATCTAAAGCAGACATGACACAAGCCACGCATTATTTATCAATAAGAAATACTGAATCTGGCATTAAAACATGATCGGGTTTTGATTAAATGACAAAAACAAACCATCAGATTTTCTTAATCATACGCAAGATTATAAGGAGGCAAATTCGATTATTTTCATGCCACTTAAACGTGCAAGTAGGGGACGTACAAAAGGAGGTAAGGGATCATCAGGCACTATACAGTGCACAAACTGTGGTTGTACAGTACCAAAAGACAAAGCAAAGAAAGTCACATCCAGACTAAATCTAGTAGAACATACTTTGGCTAAAGAACTACGTGCACAAGGAGCATACATAGCATCACCGATGGTACTAAAATGGTATTGTATTTCATG
>SICY01000077.1 GCA_009697485.1 Nitrosarchaeum sp. | reverse complement strand
GTTCTATAGGAGGCATTATCCTCATTATTTTTTATGGTGGTTACAAGGATAAGAAAGAAAGACAAAAACTTAACGCTAATAGGAAAAGACCTAAAAAATAGATTTTAAAGTTCTAAACCAAATGATTCTGCAATACTTGAAAAATTAGCATATGAATCCAAATATTGTCTTCCTTTAGAAGTTATTACAAAAGTATTTTTTCCATCATACTCAATTTTGTTAATGAGACCTGCACCTGTTAAATTATCTAAAAATTTAGATAATCTTGAATGTGATAAATTTGCTTTTGTTAGAAGAGATGTTGTTTTGATACCTTCTTGACCTGATTGTTGGGTAACAGTCAAAAGATCTGCAACAATTTGCATACTAGTTCTATAAGATACCATGTCGTCTATAATTTCAAACTGAGATATAAGGGTATTACCATAAATTCAGATCAGATAAATAAGCTCCAACTGTATTTTGGTACAATGTCATCTCAATCACCAATTCCATGGTTTGATGACTTTGTAGGTGTCGCATATCGTTATTATGATCTTAGAATGAATGTTATTCCATTAATTGTTGATAGAAAACAATCTGCTTCACTATGGAATGACTCTATTCATTGGTGGGTAGATCCATCAATTAAAATTCGATTTGTAGAGATGAAAGATGATTATTGGTTCATTATGGGATCTGATTCTCAAAAACCTGATACTAATTTAGCATTTTTTAAAATATTGGCAAAATCTGAACACTATGAGCGATTTAAAAAAGGTCATGGAGGTGAAGCCTATCTTCGATTAGGTGTTTATCAAAAAAATTCTCTTAATGATGCCAAAAAAAGTGATATGTGTAGTTGTGGCCATGAAGCTCAAGATCATGATGAAGGTGATGATGATGTGTGTTTATTCAATGATTGTAGTTGTAAAGTATTTTCTAGTTTTCAAGTTAATCTTTTAAAAAGAAAGAAAACAATCACTGATATTAAATTTTTAGAAGAGAAAGATGTAAAAAATGATTCGTTAGCCTGGAACTGTTTTAATGTAAATAAATATTCAAAAATTGAATAAAATTAATCTAAATCTAAGTTAACTCTAGCGTGTTCTCCAGGGTAATGTTCATGCACTTTTTTTGAATAACATTTTCCACACATCGTTCCCTTGATTCCCCATTCATCCATTGGTTTGTAGCGTAGTTGTATTTTTCCATTACAAATTGCACATTTTTCTTTTGACACCAAAGTATTTTTTGTATTTTTTATCGATATAAAAAACAACCTAGATTAATTCTAACTGAGAAAATTATGTTAAATAATACATATTTCTGATAAAATCAGGTAGCTAGTTTAACCAATGTAAACCTCCTGCAAGATTTTTACTTGGTTAGACTACTGCCTTTTTTATTAAAATAAGCTATTTACAATTTTTTTAAGTGCTATAATTTCTTCTTCTTCTTGACTGATTTTTTTATCTATTACTCGAAGCATTCTATCATTCCAAACATGTTGAGAGAAAAAATTATGTTTTGTATTTGCCAATTCAATTTCATCATCAACAACTGTGTCTTCAAGAAATTTTGTCACAATTACATCTGTAATTTTTAAAATTCTATTGTTTAGCTTAAAACTACGAAATATTGGCTCTAGTTTTCTTACATCTGATTTATAATCTGTTTTTGTTTCTAGAATTTTTTTATGTAATATTCTAAAATAAACTGCTACAAAGAATAATGTTGCATATCTCTTTGTCTTATGTCCTCCCTGTTTTCCATATTTCAATGATTTTTTTGCAAATTCTTTTACAAGATATGGATATAGGATAATTCTATAATCATCTTTAAGATTTTCATTAAATATTTGATCATACTTGCTTCCTCGCGGAAGAAATTGGGCTGGAGAACTGTATGATTCAGTTGGTCTTTGTTCGATACCTGCTACTAGTGATTGAATTGCATCTTTGGCAACAATGACTTTTTTATGATTATCTGGCAGATAATTATTGTAATCTACATCTCCATTGTATTCCAATTGCCTTGATTTTGATTTTGAATCAAAAGAACCTGCTTGAATTTCATAAAAATATCCACAATTTTTTAATTGTGATTTAATTGATTTATGAAAATCCATTAGTGAAACTAAATCTTTACCTCTAACTGAATTTTGTGAATTTCTATATTTTGTGATATTATTTTGTTCTTGTTCATCATCAGCTTTGATTATAGTTACCGTCATTGATCCATCCATATTTTTTGTTCTCTTTGAATGATCTAAAATTGAATTTGATGTTTGTGCACCATTAACAATTTGTGGAGCAAAAAGTTCAATTATATTTTCTCCTAGTTCAGTAAAATCACTAACTACAATTGTAATTCCATTATTATAAAAAAAGAATTTTCCTGGATTTGTTTGTAGAGTATCTCTTAATCCTTTATTGACTGTAGTTTTAAATTGCATCCATTGTCTAATATTTGATTCAAAAACATAGTCTTTGTTTTTATTAACAAACTCTGTTAATTCACGTAGTTTCAAAATTCCTAAAATGGTATTTTCATGTCTAAGCATTCTTTCAAGTTTAATCGATGATTTTTTTCCTGCTGCAGGTTTTTTTATTCTATCCCATAAACTTTGAATTATTTTTTCTTCATCAATAATTTCTACTATCTCATCCTGATAATCGACTTTTTGATCAGTAACATAACAACATTTTATTTTCAGATTTTTTTCTTTAATTTTTGTAACAAGCTGAGCTAATTCTGGTCTCATTTTTGTTATATCCTTTGTAAGTAGTCTTTTTGCATCTTCTTTGAATTTAGCAATTGCTTCAAGTGAATGTGATGTCCCATATTTGGATTGAAATAATCTAACTGTATTGTCCGAAAAATCAACTGGTAGATATGCATCAATTCCAAGATCATTTGCTCCATCCACTATTGCATCTGCAGCATCATCTTCTGTAGCCTCAAAAACTCTTGTTAAAATCCATTGAAGGAAATTGTTTCCTTTTTCTACTTCGTTTTTTGAATTCTCTGCATATTCATGTATACTTTCTCTAATATTTTCTGCAAATCCCTCTAAAGGTGAGCTAGAATTTTTTTCTACTAATAGAGCCTGTACTCCTGGTATGTACTCTAATAGACCGCTTGGATTTTGTGTCATTAATTTTTGTAATGTATTATATATTTAGAGAGTTAGGTAATTGTGTAATACCTCTCTAACGGGTTTGATATGAATTGATAAAAAAAATAATTCCTTTGGTA
>SICY01000076.1 GCA_009697485.1 Nitrosarchaeum sp. | reverse complement strand
ACAGAATTACTAAAAAATAACCTTCAAACAGGCATCCCGAAAGGATTGCAAAATGATTTTAAGAAAGGATTTAGAGTTTCTGTGGGAAACAAAAATTTAAGCAAATCAATTAAAGAGGCAATTTCGGATTTGATTTCAACTGATGGCGCAATCTTTCATTCCAATTAAAAAATTCATAAAAGAGCCATATTCAAAAATTCTTGGTTATCCAAAAGCCAATTCACGTCAACTTCAATCAAGAATTTCTGAATTAGAAAAATTAAAAATAAAATCAATATCATTTGTTGGACAAACTACAATTGGTAGTTTACAAATTTTAGGAAAGGGGTATGTTGGAGTAGTAGTCTTAGCAAAAAAAGGAAATAATGTAATTGCTTTGAAGATTAGGAGAATAGATTCTCAAAGAAGTGAAATGCGAAGTGAGGCAAAGTTACTCAGATTGGTAAATACGGTAAATGTTGGACCCAAACTATATGATGTAAGTAAGAATTTCTTAGTAATGGAATATCTTGATGGAGACAAAATTGGAGACTGGATACAATATCTACAAGGTACTGGAAGTTCTAAGAAACTAAAATCTGTAGTTAGAACCATTTTAGAAGATTGTTACAGATTAGATCAAATGGGATTTGATCATGGTGAATTAAGTAGTATTTCAAAACATGTTATTGTCGGTAAATCAAGATCAACTTTAATTGATTTTGAAAGTTCAAGTGTTAATAGAAGAGTATCAAATGTGACATCAGTAACTCAGGCTATTTTTATTGGTTCAGGTATTGCCAAAAAAGTTCAAAGAATTTACAAGATTCCGCCAAAACAAAAAATTATTGATGTTTTAAGAATATACAAGCAAGAACAAACACGAAGAAGTTTTGATGATATTCTAAAGATACTAAAATTGTAATGGGGCCGGCAGGAATTGAACCTGCGACCACTAGTCCCCCAGACTAGTATCATACCAAGCTAGACTACGACCCCTCATGTGAGAGGCACAAAATGAAATTATTAAATCGTCGGGTTAGTATAGATGATTAATGAAAATTTGCAGTATTTGTCACAGGATTTCTGCAACTGAAGAGAACCATCTTGATTGTATTCAAAAGATAAGAATAGAATTTGAAGATGAAAATTTTAAGCAAAGTATTCCTGAAAAATTAGAATTAGCAAAAGATTCTCAAAATTTGGGTGTTGAGGTAAGAGCTATTTTAGAGCATCTTACAAAAGAAAATAAAAAAGATAATTCATCATAACCATTTTGAGAGTCGTTCTTTCTCAAATTGTATCTTTTCATCAAGATGTTTAGTTGTAGATTCAGTTAGTTTTGTTGATGGTTTAGGTTCTGAAAACATATCTACTTCAAGAATGGATGCAGTATCTCTTCCTGATTCAATAAAACATCCACCCCTTCCATCAAATAGTGAAGATTCTTTTTTAGATTGTATTTTTGCTATGATGTTTTGTGCCACTATTATTGCTTCTCCTTCTGCAAATACTCCTGCTTTTGGAACAGCCATTGTATCAGTAACTGCCAAAGTAGTTACATCACCTACTGCGTATACATTTTCAAATGGTGTTTTACAATCTCTGTTAATTGGAATAAATCCACCATCTTTTGCTAATCCTGAATCATAAACTATCTTAGGTGCAACATGTGGAGGTATAGCAAGAAGTAAATCAAAATGAGCTTCTTCTCCATTTTGAAAAATTAGTTTATTTTTTTCTACTAATTTTATTTTACATGAATCATGAAAAACAATGTTTTCAGAATTTATCAAATTAAGAATTTGTTGGCTGATTTCTGGACCAGCTGCAGGTAATGTTATTGGTGCTGGACTATAGAAATGAATTTGTACAGAATCTCTAACGCCTTCTTCTCTTAGCATAGAATCAATCAACAAACTAGCCTCAAATGGTGCAGGAGGACATTTGTAAGGCATCCCCATAATTGATATGGCAATATTACCAGATTTCATGTTTTTTAATTTATTATGAATTTTGGTGAGTTGGTTATGATCATAAAGATTCAGTCCATTTTCTAATAGTCCTGGAATTTTTTCAGGTGCTAACACTGCGCCCATTGCAATAATTAAAAAGTCATATGGTAAAATCTTAGTTGTAGTTTTGATATTTTTATTTTGAAGATCAATTTGTAAAATTTCCTCCTTTAGAAAATCAATTTCTTTTTTTGTAAGTTCATTTAGTGAACCTATTGAATTTTCAAATGTTCGTGTTCCTTTAATAATCCAAAGTTTGGCAAAGCCTACCATGAACCAATCTTTTTTGTCAACAACTGTAATCTTAATTTGTGATGATGAAAGATTGTTTCTAATCTCATTTGCTGCAGCTAATCCACCAAAACCCCCACCAAGAATCAACACATGAGGAATATCAGACAATTTAATGATCTTGAGTAGTAGGTCTAATTAGAATTTCATTTACATTTACATGATTTGGTGACTCTACAGCATAAACAATAGCATTTGCAATGTCTTCAGCTTGTAAAGCTTCCATTTTTTTAGCATTTTCAACAAATCCTTGTAATGATTCATCTGTAATCGTGTTTGTTAGTTCTGTTGCAACTACTCCTGGTTCAATACATGTAACACGAATATTTTTTCTTACACTGAGTTCTTGTCTTAGTCCCTCACTAAAGGCAGTAATTGCATGTTTTGTTGCACAATAAACACTACCTGCAGGAAAAACAATTCGTCCGGCAACTGATGAAATATTAATTATATGACCAGATTTGTTTTCAAGCATATGTGTAACTACTGCTCCAGTACAATATAGTACTCCTTTGATGTTAACATCTATCATTTGATCCCATTCATCAATCTTCAAATTTTTAAAAAAACTCAAAGGCATTAATCCAGCGTTATTTACTAGAATGTCCACTGTGCCCCATTTTTTCAAAACACTATCAACAAAAGAATTGCATTCATTTTTCTTGGTAACATCTAATTTTTGAGAATAAACTTCTCCACCGTTTTCTTTAATCTTTTTTTCTAATTCAGAAAGCATATCAGTTCGTCGTGCACCTATTGCAACTTTTGCTCCTGCTTTTGAAAGTGCTAATGCTGTAGCAAAACCTATACCACTACTTGCTCCAGTTATGATTGCTACTTTACCTTTAATCATTAAAATTCACTTAATTATTTTTAATTGCAACATTGTAAAAACGTTTACTTGAATTTTTTGAAAAAAAATAAATTTTAAATGAGATGATAGCAAGTTTATTAGAAGAAAAACTATAGAATTATTGTGAAACCTGAAAAGTGTGCTTATTGTGGAGATATGGT
>SICY01000075.1 GCA_009697485.1 Nitrosarchaeum sp. | reverse complement strand
CAATAGTTTTATTGATTAATTTCAATGATCCATTTTTTACTTTGCTACGAAATGCTCCAACTTTTTTTGCAGTATTATAATCAACAGGAATACTTTCTCCTTCCCAATAAGGAACAGTTATGCCCCCTCCTCTAAAGGGCTCAACATTTACTGAAAATGATTTTTCATCCACATTAAGTATTCTCCATTGAGAGCCTTTTAGAACAAAAATATTGCCAGAATCTCCAAAATCACCTACAAATCTTTGATCTAATGTTCCAATGATTTTTTTTCCAACACTATCAAATACTTTGAATTTAAGAATATCAGGAATTGTAGAAAGATTTTCAAAGTAATATTTGAAAGAACGGCCTTTTTTCCAGAAAGTCATTTTTGTTCTATCAAAGAAGATCAAATAGTTAGAATCAAGCAAATCTAAAACGCCCAATAAATCTTCTAGTTGTAAATTTCTAAATGGATACGCGTTGTTTATTATTTCTAATGCTAAATTCACGGAAATTTCTCCGAGTTGCATTGTCATTCCAACAAGATGATGTGCAAGTACATCTAGAGAACTATCATGAATTTTTTGCTCTTCTATGGAACCTTCTTTAATACGATCTAGTATTGCTCTTGCTTCAAATTCATCATCAGAATTGTTTGTAATTATTAGCCCCTTGGCAGAAGCATCTCTGTTATGTCTGCTACGTCCTATTCTTTGAATTAGTTTTGATACTTGTCTAGGAGAACCATAATGAATGACCAACTCTATTGAACCTATATCCAATCCTAATTCAAGTGAGGAAGTACAAACTACAATCCCACGTTTTCCTTCTCTTAATGTAAGCTCAGTATCTTCTCTGACCTCTTTTGATAATGATCCATGATGTAATTCTATATTGATAGATGATTTTTCTTTTAACATAGAAGCTAAGAATTCAGCCTCTCCTCGAGTATTAGTAAAAAGAAGTATAGGTGAATCTAAATTCAGTTCTAAAACATGCTCAATTATTTTATCTACAACATCTGAAATCGTTCCATCGACAAATTTGACTTCAACATCATATTTTCGAACAGAGGTATCTCGAATAATTTGACATTTTCTTTTAGTTCCTACCACAAATTTTCCAGCTTCTTCAAAATTACCAACTGTTGCAGACAATCCAATTTTTGTAAGATAGTGTTTTGAATTAAGCTGTAATCGCTCTATACTTAATGATAGTTGAGAACCTCTTTCGCTAGCAAGTAATTCATGTACCTCATCAATAACAATCCACTCAAGTTCAGATAGTGCATCTAACATCTTTATCTGTGTAAGAAGAATAACTAGAGTTTCAGGAGTTGTTATTAGAACATCTGGAGGATTTTCAGTGATTTTTCTTCTTGCAGTCTGAGTTGTATCACCATGTCTGATTTCAATTGAAAGATCATTACTTTGAGCATATTTAGTAATCCTTCGAAACACATCTCGATTTAGTGCTCGTAAGGGAGTAATGTAAAGAACTTTAATTTTTCCAAGTTTTTTTGATTTCTTTACTAGTGAAAAAATTGGAATTACAGAGCATTCTGTTTTACCCGAACCAGTTGGTGCAATTACTAGACAGTCTTTTTTTTGTAAAATTATGGGTGAAGCTTTTTTCTGAATTTCAGTAAGATTAGTAAATCCAAAATGAGCAAATAGTGAATCAAGTACTGAATCAGGAAACTGATTCTTTTGTTGTATTTGATCGTGATCTTTCATAAACCATTACGCCAACTAGACCGAGTGCAAATAAGATTACAGTAATCATTGGAATTGAATCAAAAATTCCTGCCATTGCTAAACTTTATGATTGACGGTTAAATATCTTCAGTATAATCAGATAATCCTGCGGCATGTATTTTATAAGAAAAATGAAATTGATGAAGAAGCCATCTTATTTCTCCATGAAATTTTGAGGAAATTTTTGTAAGTTTAATTTTGATGTGTGTAAATGGATCAATTGCAGTTCTCATATTTTCCATTTCTGTACCTTCTATGTTTCTAATCATATTAGTAATAACAATAGGTATTTTTTTATTAATTGCAATTAACGATAGATTATGAACGTATTTGATAAATAGAGAATTTTTTTCAAATGTTGTGTCTTCTTTTGGATATTCATATGAAAATAAATCAGTAATGTTATCAATTACAATTAGGGAAAAGTTTGAGGCATTCATAATATCAATTGATTTAATTTGTTCAGAAGTATTAGTAATTCGTGAAACTGTTATTTTTTCAAGAATGTCAGATGTCAAATTTTGTTGTTTTTGAATTTCAAGAATTCGTTCAGGTCTAAAACTACCTGTTGTATCTTGATATAGAACATTCCCTCCATTTTTTATTGCATTTATACAGATTTGAAATAATAGTTGAGTTTTACCAGTTCCACTTCCACCATAAATGTCGGTAATTACACCATTAGGTATTCCACCAGATAAAAATTCGTCTAATTGTTGTAATCCTGTAGAGATCATTTGTGTAATTATCTAAAAACGATGAAAAAATTTAAGGAATTTCATAATTCATAAAAGAGGCAAGGCTTTTATTCTGGAGAACAACGTAAGCAAAACAAGTGAATAATTAGTGTCACAAACTAGTAGTGCAAAAAGACCATTAACAACTCTTCAAAAAAGCACCAAGAAGAAAGTTACTGTAAGATTGAAAAATGAAGTTGAATACAAAGGAAAAATGGATAATGTTGATTCATACATGAATTTAATCATGACTGATGCAGAAGAACTCCACGATGGTAAAATAATTGCAAATTACGGCAGAGTAATTGTGAGAGGCAATAATGTATTATTTATCAAACTAGAAAACGAACTCTAGTGGTTCTTATGACTAACAATTTTCTGTTTACTTCAGAATCAGTTACTGAAGGTCATCCTGATAAGATATGTGATCAAATTTCAGACGCATTTTTAGATGAACTTCTCAGACAAGATCCAGACTCTAGAGTAGCAATTGAAACAATGGTAACTACAGATTTTGTGGCAGTTGCAGGAGAAGTAACATCAAAAGCGGATTTTGACAAGAAATCTCAAGAGAAATTAGTTAGAAAAGTGATTAGAGAAATTGGATATGATAACAAAGATTTGATGTTCGATACTGATTCTTGTCAAGTTACACTAAGATTACATTCTCAAAGTCCAGATATTAGTCAAGGAGTAACTGCAACTAAAGAAAAGGAACAAGGAGCAGGAGATCAAGGATTGATGTTCGGCTATGCTTCAAATGAAACGAAAGAACTTATGCCAATGCCCATATTACTTGCACACAAACTAACACAAAAACTAGCAGAGGT
>SICY01000010.1 GCA_009697485.1 Nitrosarchaeum sp. | reverse complement strand
ATATTATATTTACATTTATTTAGTAATAATATTTTTTTTTTGACAAATGTAATGATATTATCTAGAATCACTTTAATATCATCCAATCATATGATATCTGACGAGGAACTGTCAAGGTTGTCGATAGTAAGGAAATAAACGAAAAAGGGTTGAAGAACTCAAAATTCGTTTTGGTTTCCATTATTTCCTCGTTGTATTATTTTTTCTATTTTTGAAATATTTATTTTTGTATAAAATTTAAAAAATATCATGGAATAGATTCTAGATCCATACGCTTATGTTCATAGTAATAATGGAAGAATATGGGAAATTCATTAGGTGATTATATGCTTGAACAATCTTCTTTGTCAGGCACAAGCAATATCAAATGGACACAAAAAAACCCGACATATACTGAAAAATCAAAAAAGAAAAAGGCAGAGAAAAAAACTTCTCCAACAAACATCATTTACACGGATGACAAAGTCAAACCACCTGTAGAAAAAATTTTCAAAATTGTAGGGCGCACAAACATTGAATCAAAAAAGAAAAAAACAGGTAAAAAATTTCAAACATCTTCTGCATCTAACTTTAAAATCATACCTGGATTTAGTCAAAAAGGACGATAATCTTAAACGAAAATATCTTAAAATCGTGTTAACTGGCTTTGATAATACACAATACAATGTATTTTAAAAGGAAAAAATCACCTTCTTCATGGCAACTCGAACTCAGATTCTAATTCCCGTGGTAATAGCGGCTGCAATTATTGGGGTTGTTGGTGTAATGTCAATTCCAAGTGACAGTAAGCTCGAATCAGTAGAATTCCCAAGAGGCACTATAAAAATAGATGATATTCCATTAGAGGTCCAAGTTGCCGATACAGAGCCAAGACGTGTAAGGGGCTTGATGTTTCAGGACCAATTACCATACAACCAAGGAATGATATTTGTTTTTGACAATGCAGGGATTTACTCGCTTTGGATGTTAAACATGCAATTTCCACTAGATATGATCTGGTTTGATAAAGACGGCAACATTATCCATATTGAAAAAGACATTCCTCCATGCAAGACTGCACTTGAAACTATGGCATGCCAAAGCATTACCCCTGATGGTGAAGCATTGTACATTTTAGAAGTGACTTCTGGATTTGTAGATAAATTCCATATCACAAAAGATTCAAAGCTAAATATAATTTCCATTTAGAATTGCAAAACCTTATGTTATAATAATAATTCCACTAATAAAATGAACAAGAAAATTCTCATACCTATTATTTTTGGAGTTATCATTACAACAATTCTAATTACTATGCTAGTTTCTATGAATCAAAAATCAATCACAGTAACTGAACCAATAAATGAAAAACCAGTAAATGAATCAATTCCAATCAGAGAAAACCCAACAAATGATACTATAATCCCAACGAACAACACTGCAGTTCCAACTAAACTCATCACACCAATTGATCTATCATATGTTGATTCAAACTCTCTTATGAAATCCTCACTTGCTGCAAAAGGAATCTCCATGTCTAGTGCATTAAAAATATCAGGTGGCTCTATTGCAAAATATTGCACTTTCTATAGTGATGCTGAGAAACAAAATTCCATTGAATACTGTACCTCAACAGAACTAAAAGATTCAGAGGGCAAGTTTATTGGAAATATTCACATGATTGGTAGTGTGGATTCACCTAATGCTGTATTGGGGATAATTCAAACAGACCCAGACATGTCTAGTCTGGATGATATCAAGTCAACTTATCAAATCATGGTAGAGTCCATTGTGTGTGATTGCTGGCAAGACCAAAAACCAGGCAATCTAGAGTCTGTCTCTGCTTGGATTGATACTGCAAAATCCCATCACTTGGAGGCAAAGGGAACTACTAGTAGCTCCAAAATTACCGGCTTTGCCCAAAAACAACTACTCTTAGAAGTCACTACAAACACCGAAGGATATCTTTGGAAATTCATAATATCAAACTAAATCCAAGATATGTACAGAATCGGTATGAGTGGAATCTATGATTGATCAATTATGGTTAATCCCGCTAGGGTTTGCAGCTGGAATACTCGGATCTATGATTGGCCTTGGCGGAGGAATTGTAGTTGTACCTGTCTTGACATTTTTTGGTTTTTCACCAACACTGGCTGCAAGTAACAGTCTCTTTGCAGCCTTTAGCAATGCAGTTGGTTCTACAATTTCATATTCGCGTCAAAAAAGAATTGATTACTCCATTGGATTAAAGCTTGGATTATTGAGCATTCCTGGAACTGTTTTAGGGGCGTATCTATCCAGCGATGTAACTCCTGGAATATTTAAAATATTATTTGGATTGGTATTGGTCTCTTCTGCAGTCTATATATTTTTGAGAAAAAAAATAGAGACCAAAGAAAAAAATCTCACAAAACAAATGATTGTCTTTGTTATTTCTGCAAGCTTTTTTGCTGGAATAATTTCGTCTTTTTTTGGAATAGGTGGAGGGACTGTCTTTGTGCCATTAATGGTAGTAGGAATTGGAATGACTATGAAAAAAGCTGCACCTACATCGCAGTTCATTTTGCTCTTTGCATCTCTATCTGGTATTATTACTCATAGCATACTTGGTCATCCTGATTTTCTCCAGGCAGGTCTGTTAGCTGCAGGCGCTTTTGTTGGTGGAATAATTGGTGCACGTCTCTCTTTGGATATTAAAGAACGATCGCTGCAAATTCTAGTTTCAGCAATAATAATTATAGCTGCAATTAAATTATTTTTTGATTCGGCAGCTGAAAATCTGTTAATTGGCGGCTAAAGCACATTGTAAATAGTGTTTACCAATCGGTGACTTTTTTTTATCTTTGTTTTTTAATACTGTGTTTTGTATTGGGCACTCATTGAGTCAGGTGCATCTCGCGGTGTTAGCTGGAAGCCAAATAGCTCACATAAACTAGTTAGCACATTTCATTTGCCTCCACTTTTGAGGGGGCATCATAAAATCAAATAATGTGGAGCCTATTTCATAAAATTTGCTTCTCTATGTCCATCGCATTCTTGAAGTAATTCTCCATAATCGTTGACGGTACAGCTGCAATCTAGGCTCATAAGATATGAATTTTATTATTGCATTAAACCATTACTACAAAGTTATTAGATTACTGAAAAAGAGTTTAGAAAATCAATACTATGGAATCTAATTACTTTGACCCTCTTTTCCATCAAGGATTGATTCAAGTTTTTCTGTGATAATATTATGGATTATGATTTCCATTGGAACGGATGACTGGGATGCTATTTTTTGATTGTCTTTGATTGCTTTTTGTAATCTTTCTCTGATTTCTTGGTCTTCCAAAATTTGTTGTCTTAATGAAAATGCTTCTTTTTGATTTTTGACATAAATTTGGAGCCAATAATAACCGGTTTGACTATCGTCTATTTTTATTTCAGTTATCTTCATAACACTATTTCTCAAATTACTATTTTAACTATAGTTTACCAAATCTAGGTTACTATTTTTTTAATTCGATACCAGTTTTTCTTTGATAGTACTATTATCTCTCCGTCTTGCTTTGTTCCTTCGTAGTCTATTGCAATTTTCCCAAATTTCTCATCAATGTCTTCTTTTGCAGATACGGTGAATTCTATCTTTAATACTTCATCTGTGTATAATGGCTTTAGAAACCTACTACTTCTATTCCCCCAATCTGAGTCTCCGTCAGTTCCAACAAATATGATGTGATTTCCATAAATTTGACTCAGTCTGGTGAATTCGCCTTCCATTCTTGATAGAATGGCTCTGCCTGAAACCATTTTTTGTTTTGTATTTTGTGTATCTTCTAAAAACGCATTTTTTATTCTGGAAAACTTTAGATATTCTGTTAGTTCTTTTTCTGAAATGCTGCATGTGGAAAAAAATTCGTCTCCTACTTTGAGCTCAGAGAATTTTTTCATCCTTATCTTGATTCATCAACACAAAATGTGACTTCAGATGAAGATGCCGCATTATCTGATACTAGGAAATTTAACGCTTGAGCAATTCTCTCATTGTTTGGTTCCACTCCAGTAACTGAACCTGGAAATATTGAGAATATTCTAATTTTTGAATCAAGTACATCGCTTAGTTCTTGGTTTACTGTAGTTGTAAATGGCCTTAGTGCTCCGCGAAATACCTCTACTTGTGCTCTTTGCAATCCCGTGACTTTTGCACCCGATGGCAAATCCGGTCCAATTATCATCATGGCACCTTTTGCATTCTTGTATAATCGTGGGTCTTTGTCTCCCCCTGGAACAAACTGCTCTAGTGCTCTTTGTCCAACAATTGCAGGAGTTGTGATGAATTTTTCAATTAATTCTTGCCATTTTACCCTTGATAGTTCTGTTAGTTTTGCAATGTTTGGCAGCTTTCCTGTGATATGGATTACTGCTAGTATGCTGCCGAGATTAGTCTTTGCAGTATTTAGCCATCTCTGGACCTCATCTGGATTCTTGAGATTTACTATATGGGAATGGAATTTTCCGCTAATGTATTCTTGTAATTCTTTTGGAGTTGATTCAGAGATAAAACATGCAACTTTGCCGCCATTTTTTGTAACATGCTGTGCCAAATATTCGACTCGTTCTGCATCTGATTTTTCAGTAGCATCAATTGTAAAGATTACTGATCTTCCAGTAAAGTCTGGTTGATGCACACCTGGTGTGGTGGTACCAATATGTGGTTTGACTGGATAAAATACTCTGTCTCCTGGAATGATTTTACCGTTTAGAATTTTTGCAATTTGGTCATCGCATAGATTCAAAACAGATTCTGCAACTTGTCCTTGTGCTAAGAATTGTTGGTCTGCAATCATGTGTGATGTATTGTTTTGAACTTTTTCTGCAATGCTTTGAATTTTATTTAATAGATTGCCTAGAGTAGCAGTTAGTTTTGTAATATCTTTTCCATTCTCTTTTGATAGTTTTTGTGCTGCTTTTACAATTCCATCTTTTATGATATTTTGATCTTCACCTAACAATGGTAATATCTCCTTGTTTGCAGCATCGACTTGAACTGGTGTCAAGTCCTCAAAACCGCTTACTCGTAAAAATTCTGCTGCAGCCTTTGGATAAACTGTCTTGTAAATTCTATCTGAATGAACGGGACCTGGATTTGTTCCAATTGATATAATTTTTTTATCTGTTAATTCCCAAGACATTGCTTCTACTAGTCTGTTTTTTGCGCCTTGTGATGCAGTATATGGGCTTCTAAACCTGTACGGTCTTTGTTCTAGTGGTCTTTCTTCTGTGAAAAATGTTGAAATTGTAACAATTTTTCCGTTTTCTTTCATTACTTTTAGTGCTTGAACTGAACCCCAAAATGTTCCAGTCAAATGAATATCAACTGTACTTTTGAACTCGTCTAGTGGTGCATTTGCAAAGCAAGTAACAGGTCCTGAAACACCTGCATTATTAATTACATAATCAACTGTAATGTTTTCTTTTTTTAGTGTATCAAACATATCATTAATTCCCGCTTCATCACTTACATCAACACCGGAGAAAATTCTCACAGTAGCACCGCTATTTACTTTGGAAATTATTTCTTTTAGCATTACTGATGTTTCTTCTAATGGCTCTCGTCTTCTACCTAAAATAATCACACTGGCGCCGTTTTCAATAAATTTTTTAGCAATGGCTTGTCCAATTCCAGTTCCACTGCCTGTTACTAGAGCAACTTTGCCCTGAAATTTCAGCATAGACATACTTACGAAACTTTTGTATTATTTAATTGGATTGTTCAGGAGCGTTTCGGAGAATCACAAACCCCTCAAAAACCAATATCTGACATGTCGGACAATAACGAGAATACGATATTTGATCTTAAAAGCAAAAATCAAGTTCATACTTCTATGTACATTGAAAGAATAGCAATACCGATAACGGAAAATCAACAAATTCTTCAAGAATCATGTTTATTGATCCTCATCTCCACATGTTGGTTCTGGAACATCTACAAGACTAACTCCTGATGTTTGATTTTTTCTAACACATTTCATATTTTTATTAACAATTTTGTAATATGTTCATTACTTAGATATTATGTTTAATCTGCCTCTAGATATTATCGAGATTCTCACTATAACGTGCTGCCCCAATCCTGTTCTCTATGGACAAATAATTTCTTGATATCTTTATTTGTGGGTATGGTTTTTTGTCTTTCATGCATGATTCAGAGCCAGACACATTTGTCTTACAATCTTGGCCTGAGAAATTTTCTGATATGTTAAAAAAGATAGGAGTTGACTCTGAATCAAAACAAATTGGAACTGATGATGTTGAAAAAGGCGATTATTACAGTAGATATTTTTCTCATACACCTAGAATGATGACAAACAAAGGTTGTCTTGATGTTAAGAGTTCTAATATTGACGTGATTCAAATTATTCAAAAGGGATAACTATGCAAGATCCAAATCCAATGCCATGGGGCGCGTTTGATAGATACCAAGCACACTTTATTGTTAGAAAGCAAACTGATCATGGAGTAAACTACGTTGCTACAACTAAACTTACAACAAAGGGACATTTTTCATCAAAAACAATTCTTAAAGTGGAGTGGGATGGCAGCGGCAGTCTTGCCAAAAAACTCAATGAGGACAGCACACTAAATGAGATGATTGCAAAGCAATCAATCCCTGATGCTACCATTTTCATAGAGCCAACTGATGGTGCCATTAGAATTCGAAACAAATGGAAGAATCATCTAGAGTTTGGAATTACAAAAGAACTCTTTGAGATTTATGATAGAATAGCTGGTCACATAAAAAACGTCTAGGCTTTCCACCAATCTAGTGCAAGAAAATCCACCTTGTCTTTTCCTCTTGGTATTGCCAAGATGAATTGCTTTCTTACTGTAGTTGCTAGTCTTCCTGCCAAAACAATTCCAGTTGACGTTATTGGGTCGTTTCTGTTATACACCTGAATTAAAAATGGTGCATGATCAATGCCAGGTCCTTTCTCGTACACTGCAAAATCACATCCAAATTTTATTCCGGGATTAATCACATATCCTTTGTCTCGAAAGTTTTTGTACACTAGATATTTTTTATCAAAATCATGGTATTCTTTTTTACACTTTTCTACCATCTCTTCAACTGTGATCTTTTGATTTGATTTGTAAATGGTGATTTTTTTATTCTCAAGCAGGTACAGTCCTTCTATAAGGTCTAAGATTAATGGGACGTTGATTTCTTCAGGCTTTGGTTTTGGAATTCCAATTGGCTTGCCGTAATATCCATGGCTAAATAATTTGCGTGAATCTTCAATATTCCATACGATGATTCTATTTTCAATTAGTTCTGTTCGCATCTAGTTTTTTTAAATAATCTGCGTATATGAATTCTCTACTCTGAATCTGCGCATAACTTCATTGTATGGACCGAGTCATTTTTGCAAGCCTCAATTACTCTTTGTTTGATTTTCTTTACTTGCTTTTCTGTTATGTCTTTCATAAGCAATGTATCTTCTCTAAGATGATCTATCATGGCTATAGCTAATTTTTTTTTACAAAATAAGATAAAAATTTTAAAGTAAAAAAATGGGTGTGGTTTATAGACTCAATGCTAATAGTATAAAAGAATCTGAGACACGCTGACATTTGTCTGACATTTCTTCAATTCCCTCAATTACATCTTTTATCAGCAATAATTCTTTCATATTTGTAACTCCTGATAAAAGTTTGATTGTTGCTTGTCTGTATTTGACGTCTATTTCACGTTCAATTTTTTGTGTTTCTTGTGCTAGTTCAATTGCATTAGCAGTATTGGTGTTTAGACTACGTATGATTTCATTTAGTTTGTAAATTTCCTCTACTACCAACTCTATCAACGTTGTAATATCTCCGTCCAGATTTGCACTTTTCAATGTAGTTATCTTGATGTTGGAAAGTTTGAATGCTATTCCGGTGATGTAACCTGCAATCTCATCCATTGTGTATGCTGTGTTGAGAAGATTTTCTCTGTTCATGATTAAACCTCCCACGTCAGCTACCTCTCTAGTAATTTTTCTTCTAAGATTTTCTACTTCTTCCTCGATAGTTGATATTTGCTCCAGTGCATTTTTGATACCTGTCTTGTCTTTTTTCATCATCAGGTCTGGTAGTGTTGCAAGTTCTCTGGCGGCATTTAAGATTCTGTTGATTTCGTCTTGTAAAACTGCTATAGCCTTTCTTTTTGCTTGAACTTCAAGCTCTCCGCTATACATATCTAAATATTATAACACACTCAGGTAATTTAAATCCTCTATGATTTGTTGTAATTTTTGCGCGTAAATTACATTAAATTTTTGTCATGAGCTACTTTTTTCTGTCCTTTGAATAGTGTCATTACCTCTTCATTAGTTGATGCGTCCTCTGCATCTTTTTCCATTCTTATTTTTCCAGTAAACTTTGGAAATCTCAGTGCCAGTCCAGTATCTTTTCTAATTTCATTTCTTGCTGCCTTGTGAATGGGACTCAGTGTTATTTCAGATGCCACTACTTCAATTACTAGTTCTGGCTCAAACCATACGTCAGCTTCCATCTCGCTGTCTATTCTCGGATTTTTCTTTATTGTTACCTTATCTGATAGAATCTGATAGAGCTGATCCAGGTATTCATCTGTAAATCCTGTTCCGACTTTGCATATGCTTGTAAATGTGTCGGTATCATAATCATATGAAGCTAAAAGTAAGGTTCCATATTTTCCAGTTCGTCTACCCTTTCCAAAAAATGCACCGATCACTACAAGGTCAAGACTGTCTCCAAGCTCATTTCTGTATTCTCGTTTTAGTTTTAGCCAATAACTTCCTCTGGAGCCAGCTTGATATGGTTTGTCCAGCATCTTTAGCATCACTCCCTCACATCCAGAGTTGATGCTATTTTCCAAAAATTCTTCAATGTCGTCTTGATTGTTTATGATAGTCATTGGTATGTGCTTTGCATAGTCGTCTTCTTTTACAATTTTTTCCAAAATGCTTCTTCTTTCTTTGTATCCTAATTCCAAACAGCTTTTTCCATCATGATACAACACATCAAAAAAGTTTACCGTGATTGGATACTGTGTCACTGCTTTTTCTATTTGGTATTTTCTTCTTCGATGCATCAGTTCTTGGAATGGCAAAAACTCGCCAGTGTTTTCATTTATTGCAACTGCTTCTGCTTCTAAAATTACTTTTTGTGCTTGAATTGTTTTTGGAATTTTTTCCACAATATCTGGATAATAGCTTGTAATATTTTCCAAGCTTCTTGAAAATAATACTACCTTCTCTCCTTCGATGTGTAATTGAACTCTCTCTCCATCTAGTTTGTATTCTGCAGCAAAGTTGCTTCCTAGTTTTTCTACTGCCTCTTCTCCACTTTTTACTCTGTCTGCCAGCATTGGTCGTATGGGATTAAACAAATTGATTTCAAATTCTTCTATTCCCTTCAGTCCTTTGCTTGCAATGGTATCTGCAACCTTTCCTAGATCACTTGATACATTATATGCATGCTCCAAAACTTTTCTATTTTCTTTATTATTTGTAAACGCAATGGCAAGTGCATCCATTACTGTATTTTCTGCAATACCTAATCGTAATGTTCCAAGTAAAATCTTTAGGATGAATTTAGCTTCAACTGGACTTGCATCGTTGAGTAATCCTGAAATGTATTTCATCTTTCTGTCCTGAGTCTTTGAGCCTTCTAGTTTTGCAATTGTAAACAAGTTCTCATAGACTCGCTCAACTGTAATGTCTTGAACCATGAACGTGGTCTGCTCTTTTTGTTCTAAAATCTTGGATGCGGCATGTCCCAAGTCCCCACTCTTTCTGTATTCATCTTCAATTTTTTTTTCGGCATTGTCAGACCCTGCTGACTTTGCTATTGCTCTTATTGCCAGCTTTTCTGCAACTCCCAATTCAACTCCCTCAAAATCTGGTCTTAATTTTCCTTGTAAGAGATAAACAATTCTTGAAACCACGTCTTGTGGGGTCTTTTCAAATAATTCTACTAGATGCTGCGTTAGCTCTAATCTCTTTGTAGTTGATTCCATTTTACTGAATGCATCAGCTAGAATAGAAAACTCCACTCTAGTTCTATTGTATTGTCCTGAATAAAAGTCTGAATCTTAGATGTACCTGAAAATAGTTGGCTTGTCTGATTTTGAAAGTTTTGATACCATGGCAAAATTGTATAATGGGTATGATTTTTTGTACTGTTTCATAAAGCTCCAAGCGACATCATGAGTCTTAAATTCAGTGCGGATATCACTAATCTCGCTTTTTCTTCCATACACATCAAAGACTACTACTGAGTAGCTCTTTGGGCGATTGTGTGGTCTTGCCTTTAACAGCCATAACAGTGCAAACAAAAAGACTGCCCCTAAAATTATTGTCTCGCCAGCATATCTAAAAAATGTCATAAATGTCGCTGGTATGGTTTGCCCAAATAATACTACCATAAAATTTGAAAATGAAATTACTGCAACGACCGTAAAGACATATGTCTTCCAATCAAAAACCTTCAAGATTCGCTGCAAGGGTGATTTTGGTATGTTGTAATTTCTTTTAACTATTTCTCAATTTTGTCCTATGTTTTCTCTAATCTGGATCTTCGTAATTTTCTTTCTTTTGTGACTTTGCAGCAGATTCCTCTATTGGCTTCATCTTGGCTTCTAGTATTTCTATTCTGGCTCTGTATCCTTCAGCATATTCTAATTCTGATGGAACAAGTGTGGCTGGGTGAATGAATCCCTGGCTTCTCATTGCAAGTGCTTTTTTTGTTGCGATCTCTCGTATGTAATCCCAGTCTGGGGTTGAAAATCCATCAAATGGACCTACCAGTTTTCCATCGTGCATGCTAAAGACAAGTGCCTCTACAATTGGGATACAAAAGTTGATCGATGCTGCAGAGTTTAGTTTTACTGGCATTAGTGGCATGTTGTGACTTCCTCTTGTGTTTCCTGCAACATAGTGTGGATTGTTAAACACACTACCTACTTCTTCTGTTGCTGGAAAATTCTTTTGTGTTCTGATTAGGCATATTGGATCATCTTTTCCGACATATGTCCCTGCAATGTTGTGCAGCCTATCTGTCGATGCTGCAAGAATTGGTTCTCCTTGTTTTGTTGTAACTGTTGAAACTACATATCTTCCTGGATACATTAAAGCTGCTTCAATTGTTGGTTTGTCTTCCCACAATGAAAGTTTTGCAATTTTGCCTTCTTCTACATCCATGACATTAATTATCACGCCACTTGCAAGTGATTTATTTACAATTAGTCCTGTGTTGCTTAAACTATCTACAAACATTCTGTAAATTGGATAGTTAAATGCCCCTGGCTCTGTTTTGTCTGCGGCAAAAACTATGAATGCCTCATTTGGTCTTTCTTCAAATTCCATCTCTGCAACTCCAGGTCCCATTCCTTTTACATTTCCTGAAAAAGAATCCTTTAAAAGATCTTGGCCTGCTCCGTAAAGTCCTTCTTGTTTTGCAACTTGTGTTCCTGCCATAAATGCATCCCATGCTAATTTGTGAATTTTATCATTGTCCATTCCATGTGTATGTGACATGACAATGTGGACATCGTCTCCACAATATCCAATATAATGATCAATCAATAAATTCCCAGAACTTTTGACAGTCTTTCTAACTGCTTCTATTAGTGCATCACTAGGTCTGGTGTGTCCACCAATTCCACCTACATCTGCTTTAATGACTGACACTGTAATTTTCATGACTTCTCTGTTTTTCCCTTTGATTTATGTGTAATTTTTCAAATTTTTTTGAGCTAAAAATTCTTGAAAAAATTATAGATTTTTTTCAAAAATTCATAACAGTAATAAATCCCCTCGAATACCGATTCGATATGGCAGTTAAACCCCACCTAAACATGATTGTTACAGGTCATATTGATAATGGAAAATCAACAACCATGGGTCATTTCTTAATGGATCTGGGTGTTGTAGATGAGAGAACTATTGCAGCACATGCATCTGAATCAGAAAAGACCGGAAAAGGTGATACTTTCAAGTACGCGTGGGTTATGGATAACATTAAAGACGAAAGAGAAAGAGGCATTACAATTGATCTTGCTTTCCAAAAGTTTGAGTCAGCAAAATACTTCTTTACATTAATTGATGCCCCTGGTCACAGAGACTTTATCAAAAACATGATCACTGGTGCATCTGAAGCCGATGCAGCTATTTTGGTACTTTCAGCAAAAGAAGGTGAAACTGATACCGCAATTGCTGCAGGCGGTCAAGCAAGAGAACATGCATTTTTACTAAAAACACTAGGTGTTGGTCAACTTATTGTTGCAATTAACAAAATGGATGCCGTTGATTATAAAGAAGCAGCATTCAAAGCAGCAAAAGAAAAAGGCGAAAAACTAGTAAAATCTGTAGGTTACAAATTAGAAAATGTTCCATTCATTCCAGTTTCTGGATGGAAAGGTGATAACTTGGTTAAAAAATCAGATGCTATGGCATGGTATACTGGAAAGACACTACTCCAAGCATTTGATGACTTTACAATACCTGAAAAACCAGTTGGTAAACCATTACGTGTTCCAATTCAAGATGTTTACACCATTACTGGTGTAGGTACTGTACCTGTAGGTAGAGTTGAGACAGGAGTCATGAAAGCAGGACAAAAAATTATTGTAATGCCTTCTGGTGCTCTAGGTGAAATCAAATCAATTGAAACTCACCACACAGAAATGCCAACTGCAGAAGCAGGTGACAACATTGGATTCAACCTTAGAGGTATTGAAAAGAAAGATATCAAAAGAGGAGATGTACTTGGAACTCCAGATGCACCACCAAAGGTTGCAAAAGAATTCAAAGCACAAATCATAGTCATTCATCATCCAACAGCTATTGCACCTGGTTATACTCCCGTCATGCACTGTCACACTGCACAAGTTGCAGCAACTATAACTGAATTTCTCCAAAAGATCAATCCAGCTACTGGTGCAGTTGAAGAAGAGAATCCAAAGTTCCTTAAAGTTGGCGATGCAGCAATTGTCAAAATCAAACCTGTAAGACCAACTTGTGTAGAAACTTTCTCAGAATTTCCTGAGATGGGTAGATTTGCACTTCGAGATATGGGTGCAACTATTGCAGCAGGAATCATTAAAGAAATTACTGAAGAGTTCAAACCATAGGTTGAGTTGAGATGACTCAAACTGCTCGTGTCAAACTAACTAGCATCAGTCTTTCTAAACTTGATGGTGTATGTGGTGAGATTATGGGCATTGGTAAAAAAACCGGCGTTAAAGTTAAAGGACCAACCCCACTTCCTGTTAAGAAATTACATATTGCAACAAGAAAATCTCCATGCGGTAGTGGAACTGAAACTTATGAAAAATGGGAGATGAAGATGCATAGAAGAATAATTAACATTAGTGCAGATGATAAAGCAATTAGACAATTAATGAGACTAAAGATTCCTGATGATGTTTACATTGAATTATCCTTAACATAATCTGGTATCCTTAAATTATAGAAATTTTGATGATAAATATGGCTGAAGAAAACCTTGAAAGTGTTCAAGAAACTACTGAAACATTTGATGTAATTTACTCTTGTTTAAGATGCGGAACCAATGTTTCAAACACTGAATTATCCAGACTACCTGAAATCAAATGCATTTGT
>SICY01000001.1 GCA_009697485.1 Nitrosarchaeum sp. | reverse complement strand
TACTAGAAATATTCCAACCCAACCTTTTTCTGAAAATTCTACCTTATGTGCATGAAATAGATATTTTCCGGGATAATCATATTTGAATTCCATGATGCCTCTTTCAGTTTGGGATAGTGTTATCATGTCAGTATATGTGGAAGGAACAGTACTAGTGCCTGTAGGATAGTAATTGTACAGATTTCCATGTAGATGAAAATTGTTTATTGGATCAAATTCTACCATATTTACAACATAGATACGAATTAGTTCATTTGTTTTAATTTGGATTGGATGATGTTGGTAATAAAACGGAATTGAATTAGCAGCATAGAAATTATTTTCAGTGTCAAAATTAGTATCAAATCCATTTAGAACCATAACCATTTCATCAGCTGGCAGTCTTCCTTCTTTTGGATCTACTATGTAAACACCATAAAGGCCATGTGAAATATGTTCTTCAAGCGGCATAACATGACAGTGATATGGATGAACCCCCACAGGACCAGCTTCAAATTCGTAAATAAATTGTCCACCGCCAGGACCCACAGTTTCAAATACGCCATCCATCTCAGCCGGATGAATTCCATGGAAATGCATTGTGTGATATTTAGAACCATTGTTGATGAAATGAATTCGAACTAAATCGCCTTCAGTTGCACGAATTGTAGGACCAGGGACAGTTCCATTAAAAGTCCAAACATTGTAAAAAACACCAGGAGATATTTCTTGTATTTTATCATCTTCTGCAATTATTGTAAATTCTCTAATTGTTTGACCATTTAATTCAGAGATCCTTCCATAATTAAAATCTCGAAGATATTTGCTCGGATCGAATTCAACGGTTGAAGCAGTATAAAGTGGATCTAAAACATCTCCAGATGTTCGAATTACTTGACCTGAATGAGTAACAAATATTTTTGGTTCTAATTGGGCTTCGGAAAATACCGAAAAAACAATAATTGTTGAGACGCCAATAATTGCAGATAGCATCAACATGGTAGTTGATCGATTAAGTTTCAAGGATAATCAATAAAGGTAATTTGTTTATTTAAAAGTTAGCCTAGGCTAACTTTTTTAGCCTAGTCTAAATTTATGAAGTAAAATGAATTCTAGTTATTAAAAATTAGGTTTAAACTAAAGAATATTACAAATAGACTATGCAAAAATCAGGCATTCTTTTTGTGATTGTAGGTAGCATAGTAGGCGTGGGAATAATACTATCATTTTATGGAAATCAAGTAATTTTTGAGGATTTGAATAAAAGAGAAGGCCAAGTCAAATTTGGAGAAAATTTGACAATTCCAGTCGAATTAGACAATACAAAAACACAAACTGGAATTTATGCAATTCAGATAATTAATTTTAAAGAAGGAATCACAGCAAAAATATTAGATCCATTTGACAAAGAAATAGAATCTCAATTAATTGATGAAGAAGTTTTTGAAGGACGATTCAACATTACAATATCAGGAATATACAAATTAGTTATTGAAAATCTAGATGAAAAAGAAATCAAAATCTTTGGAGTGATAGGACCAGAACCAGATGCAGGTAAGAAATCATTAGGGTTCATTTCCCTATACATTCTCATAATTGGGTTGATTGGAATAGTAGGAGTTGCCATTTATGCAATCAAAAATCGTAAGAAACCTTTTAGTTAAGATAACTATCCATTTTTTCCAACCCTTCAATTGTTGCATTAAAGGTATCACTGTTTTCTACAATTTGAGTTAATTTTTCAGTATTTGCAGAAAATATAGATTTTCCATTATTAGAATTTTTAAAAATAAATCCATGAGCTAACAAATAAGAAAGCCTTTCAGAAACCTCACTTTCAGAAATAGAAGATTTTTCTGCTAAAAAGGAACATTCTTTTTCACCATCTTCTAATTCAGCTAAAATAGACGATGTAACAGGATCAAACATACAATCAACCACTTTTTCTCTATCAAAAGTATCATCCATTTATAATCATCAATCTTTATGTGAACTTATAACTTTTCTAAGAGAAAATTGCACATGATTTACACCAATAGGATAATTAGTAAAATATTGTAATTACAAATAATGCAGAAATTATGTATTAAAGATACATCAGGAAAAGGAGAACATTGTTTCTGTATCGAAATAGATGCTCAAAGAGGAGTAAAGAAGTGCTGCAAATGCAATCAATGGAATGTACAAGGTAAAGACTGGACAGAAGATTCAGACTTTAGATAAATTTTGGAATTTAACTCAATATCTCAGATCGGAGGCTAAAATAAGAAATAAAGTGTGAAAATTATAATATTTGACTCGCACTGAATCCTTTTGAAACACATCTAATTGACGCCTAGCATGGTTTTTATCGGGGTAACTAAGAATTTTTCAATACTTGAGCACTCAAGAATTTAGACACATTGTTAGGATTGTAGGAAATGATATTCCTGGAGCTAAAAAAGCCATTGTGGGATTAACCCAGATTAAAGGGATAGGATATAATTTTGCCACAGCAATTCTAGATACACTAAAAATTAATACTAATACAAATATTGGTTTTCTATCTGAATCTAATGTTCAATCAATTGAAAAATTAATTACCAATCCCATAGCAGGAAATTTTCCAGTATGGTTCCTTAACAGAAGAAAAGACATCGAGACTGGAGGAAATAAGCATCTATTGACATCAGATATTCCTTTTACTTTAAGAAATGATATTGAACGAGAGAGAACCACCAATAGTTGGAGAGGTTATCGTCACATGTATGGACTAAAAGTTAGAGGACAATGTACAAGAACTACAGGTAGAAAAGGAGGAGCAGTAGGTGTTGCCAAAGCTGGAAAACCAGCTCCTGCACAAGCAGCAGCTGCACCTGCAGCAGCAACAGCAGCTGCACCAACAACAGCAGCTACCCCGGCAACAGCAAAACCTGCTGCAGAAAAGAAAGCAGCTCCTGCGGAGAAAAAGAAATAGGTGAATTGAGTGGGAGATCCTAAATATCCAAGAAGAATGTGGAGAAAACCAAAGAGACCACTTAATTACGAATTAAAAATGGAGGAACTAAAAACTCTTGGCACATTTGGTTTAAGATCAAAAAGAGAATTATGGAAAGCACATACAGAATTATCTCGGGTCAGACATCAAGCAAGATCATTGCTTGCTTTGAGACAAGAGATCAGACTAGAAAAAGAACCAATTTTAATGAAATCATTATCAAGAATAGGACTAGTCAGTAATGAATCCACATTAGATGATGTACTCAATCTTCAAGTAAATGATTTACTTTCACGTAGATTACAAACATTGGTATCAAGAAAATTTGGATTTAAAACACCATATCAAGCAAGACAGGCGGTAATTCATGGACATATAATGATTGGAGATAGAAAAGTAAACATTCCATCATATATTGTAACATTGGAAGAGGAAAAGAATATTCATTTTTCACCAGAATCCAATATTCCAAGCATGTTAGAAAGTACTAAAAAGCCAGAATCAAAACCTGAAATTAATGCAGTCACAGAGACAACTGAAGTAGAATCTTAGAATAGAAAGACTTTCAATTGATTAATTACAAGAAATAGGTTTAACAGTAAATAACCCCTCATATTATCAGATAGATCAGTTATGTGTTCAATTATTGGTTATTATGGAAATGAGATAGCAGCACCAATAATAGTCAAAGGATTGAGAAGAATGGAATATCGCGGATATGATAGCGTTGGAGTTGCAACCGAATCAAATAGTCAAATTGAATTAAAAAAAGGAGTTGGAAAAGTAGAAGAAGTAAACTCTAGGATTAAACTTGACACATTACCTGGAAAAGTTGGAATAGGTCACACTAGATGGGCAACTCATGGAAAAGTGACAGATGCAAATGCACACCCACATTCTAGCAATTCTGGAAAATTGGCAATAGTGCATAATGGGATTATAGAAAATTTCGAACAATTAAAGAAAGAATTAGAAAAAGACGGATATATTTTCAAAAGTGAAACAGACAGTGAAGTAATAGCAAATCTTCTTCAAAAAAATTATGAGATAGTCAAGAATGTTAAAAGTGCAATAATCAAAACAGTTTCAGAATTAAAGGGTAATTATGCATTTATTGCAATGTTTGAAAATGGGCAATTGGCAGCTGCAAGATTTCATGAACCATTAATTGTTGGAATTGGAAAAAACAGTTATTTTCTCTCAAGTGATGTTTTAGGATTTATTGAACAAACAGATAATGCCATTTACATTGAAAATGGTAATTTTGTCATAATTGATAAAGACAAATTACAAATTTTAGATTTTAATGGAGAAAGCGTAAAACAGCAAATTACAAAAGTATCAAAAGAATTTGCAGATGCGTATAAGGGCGACTATGCACATTTTACATTAAAAGAAATTTCAGAGCAGCCAGACACTATATTCAAAGCAGGAGAAAATACAAAAGATGCAATTAAAAATGCAGCAAGTTATATTAAAAATTCGAAGAACATCTACATAACTGGAAGTGGAACTAGTTATAATGCAGCGTTAATTGCAAAACAAGTTTTAGCCAAATATGCAAAAATAAAAGTAGATGCAATAATTTCAAGTGAATTACAATTTTCTTCAGATATAATTGAACCAAATTCAACATTAATTGCAATTTCACAAAGTGGTGAAAGTGCAGACGTATTAGATGCGGTAAATATTGCAAAAAAAGTAAACTGTAAGATCATTTCCATAGTAAATTCACTTACATCATCTTTGGCAAGGGAATCAGATATTGTAATTGGGATGAATTGTGGTCCCGAGATAGGCGTTGCAGCAACAAAAAGTTTTACATCTCAAATGATCATAGTATACAAAATCACAGAAGAGTTGTGTGATGGAAAGTTTGAAATTAGATATAAAGAAATATCAGAAGCAATTGCAAAAATTCTTGAAAATCATGCTCAAATTAGGCACATTGCTAGAGAAATTAAAGAGATTTCAGATATCTATGTTCTAGGTAGAGGAATTCACTATCCAATAGCAATAGAGTCTGCTTTAAAATTAAAAGAACTGACATACATTCATGCGGAAGGAATACCAGGAGGCGAATTAAAACATGGTCCATTGGCACTTATGGATTCCAATGTATTTGTGATTATAATTAATCCAAATGATTCAACATATGTGGATACATTAACAAGTGCTAGAGAAATTAAAGCGCGTGGTGCAAAGATCATCGGCATATCAGATGAGAAAAGTGATGTCTATGATTATTGGATAGAAATTCCAAAAACTAGTGAATTAGCATATCCGATTTCAGAAACAATTCCAATACAACTGCTTTCATATTATGCTGCAATTGAAAAAGACGCTGACCCGGATTATCCAAGAAACTTGGCTAAATCAGTCACAGTGAAGTAAAAAGTCGAGTATATTCTTTTTCAGATAGCGTTAAAAAATGAGTGGAATCATTTCCTGTTTTTATCATAGATGCAATAATACTACCGCCTGCACCTACACCTTCTTTTGCAAATCCCTGTGAGAATGCTTTTAGTCCTGAAAATTTAGAATTTTCAAGTCCAGGATTAACAGCTATGACAGGAATATCTGCAATTTCTGAAACAAGAGATTTAAAATTAGCACTGTTATCATTAGAGATGTAAGAAGTAGTTCCAATAGCAGTATTTTGTTCATTGAAACCAATTTTTGAAGCAAATGCTAAAACAGCAGTCATTTGTGTACCACCTGCTAACATTACTTTAGTGATTTCAGATGCGGAACTTAGCATACCAGCTACAAAAGCAATCATAGGATCACCAACTTCAGCTATTACATGATATGGATTATTAGAAGTTAATCTCCCTAATGCCAGATTAACAATTTGATTTTTTAATTCAACCGGATTATTTGGAATACTAGAACTTACTTTAGCTTGGAATCCTAATCCTCGTAATACAGCAAGAGCAGTGGTTGTGCCACCAGGAATACTTTCTCCTATTATCAAACAATCAGTCAAAGATGCAAGACTTCTTCCTACCATTCTTCCATAATCTACTGCCTGAAATACTTGAGAATTCCTCATTGCAGATTCAACTGAAATGTTTTTCCCATGTACCAAACCAGTGTGGATGAAAGGTAGCTGAGGTGAGATTTTACTTCCAGCATTAATTACAACATGAGGAATACTGCAAGACTCTAATGCAGTTTTAGTAAGTAATGCTGGCGTAGGCTTACCATCAGGAGTCATTGGAATTTTATCAATTGTTTTACAATAACCATAGTAAAGGTATTCAGCATCTGCTGGAGGAGTGAATTGTATTGAATCTTTATCAGCACCTGCAAATGTAATGTCTGGGATTTCACATGTTTCAGTATAAGAAATTACAAGTGAGAATAAAAAATTTCCAGATTTAAGTGCATCAATAAAATCGTGAGCTTTGTTTACATTACCAAAAAATTCAAAATCATCTAAATAGGTCATTGTCCCATCATGTCAACAAATTCTTGTTCAGTTCGCTTTTGCATGACAAAATTAGTTATTTTCTCTTGTCCAATTGTAGATGTTAAAGAATGTCCATAATTATGGCCAGAATAAAGAACAAGATCATCATTCAACGAATAAAGAACATCAAAAAGACTATGATATTGTTCTTTTGCGCTACCTCCTGGCAAATCTATACGTCCACAATTTCCTACAAAAAGCGTATCACCAGAAAAAATTTTTCCGTCTCCAATTAAACATATGCTATCTTTAGAATGACCGGGAGTATGTAAAACAGTTAGTTTTGAATTCCCAAATTCAATTACATCGCCATCTTTTACTGTAATATCATGTTTTAATTCAGATTTTTCATGTTGGATTATTTTTGCATTAGTTGATTTTATCATTCCTTCATTTCCCAAGGTGTGATCAGAATGATGATGAGTGTTAATGATGTATTTTATTTTTAAATTATTTCGTTTGATGATTTGTTCGATTTGATCAAGATCCCAAGAGGGATCAATTATTATTCCTTCATTGGTATCTTCGTCTTCCACAACATATGTGAAATTCTGCATATTCCCAACTTGGATTTGATGAACTTTCATAATACACCCTCTTCAGCTTCTGGTGGAATCCCTATTTTTTCAACAAATATTTCACCACACAAATCTCTTCTTTTTGGCATTCCCCTCTTCATTTTATGAAATGTGACTGTCATGTCACTTTGTACAAAGATATTTGCAGTTTCTCCATTATCAGGATTAACTCCAGATGGGATATCAACTGCAATTTTAAAGCAATTTGAATCATTGATGTATTTTATTGCACTTGCATATGGTTCTCTTATTTCTCCAGAGATTCCAGTTCCTAGGATTCCATCTACAATTATGTCTGGAGTGAAATCAAGATCATCTATGCTAGATATCAATTTAACAGATGGCATTTTTTCCAGTAGTGACCAATTCCATTGGCTTTCTTCAGTTTTGATTTTATCTGGAGTCCCAAGTAAAACCACTACAACTTTTGAACCATAACCTGCAAGATGTCTAGCCATAACTAATCCATCTCCACCATTATTTCCCAATCCAACAAAAATCAAAACATTCTTTGATTCAAGAGTATCAAATTTTTCTGCTAGTCTTTTAACTGCTATAGCACCAGCGTTTTCCATCATAAATTTTTTTAAAAAACCCATGCGATGCCCATTATTTTCTATTTGCATCATTTGCTCTACAGATATTTCCATAATTAGAATACATTAGAAGCAAAATAAGAGCTTTGGCAAACGATTTATCCTAGGTTTTATCCATACACGAATATGACGTTGAAAAATGTAAAGCCATCTTTGAATAAAATTGCAAAATCATTATCAGAAGTTCAAGATGCCAGAGAATTTTTGCTAAAAAATACAAGAGAGATAATAATTCTGTGTAGTAAATCCATCATATCAGTACATACAGGAGATATGAAATCTGCAAAAAACAATCTAAAACAAGCAGATGTGTTGCTAAAAAAATACAAGAAAAAAGCTACGTCTGATCTTCGAAGATACATGATTATGCCAGAACAAGAATTTGTTGAGGCAGCATCTCTAATTGCCATTGTTGAAAAAAATGAAATTCCTTCAGAAAAGCAATTAGATGTAATGCCAGAGTCATATGTTTTAGGATTAATGGATTGTGTAGGAGAATTAAAACGAATGATTTTTGATAAAATTAGAATGGGGGATATAGATAATGCTTCAAGAATTTTTGAAATAATGGAAAATTTGTATCTGCATTTGTATCCATTTTCAATGTATGATAAAGTGCTAAAAGAGGCTAGAAGAAAAATTGATGTAGATCGTATTTTAGTCGATGATGTCAGAGGTGCAATCACAGAAGAAAAAAGACGCTCTGAACTAATCAAAGCATTAAACAAACTACAAAATAAAATTTGAATAAAATGAAATTATATGCGGGTGATGGGATTTGAACCCACGAACTCCTAAGAGACTAACCCCTCAAGCTAGCGCCTTTGACCGAGCTGGGCGACACCCGCAATAGAAATTTCTTGAATGGTTTTTATAATCCTTGATTACTTTTTTGTTCGTATGTTAGTTCCTGTAAGATGTTTTACTTGTGGAAATTTAATTGCGGATAAGTTTGAAGATTATCAAAATAAAGTAAGATCTGGAGAAGATCCAGCTAAAGGACTAGACTCTTTGGGAATAAGCAGATATTGTTGCAGAAGGATGCTATTAACCACTGTTGAAACTATTCAACAAGTTATTCCATTTTATGAAGCAATACAGAGAAGACACCAAGAAGTCCAATCTGAGTTAGAATAGTTTGCCAAAAATAACCTCCATTGACGGACGTATCATTTACAACAGTCGTGGAAGTAAAACTATCGAAGTTGATGTCATATCAGAAAATAAATTTCTAGGTAGAGTTTGTGCACCATCTGGAGCTAGTGTTGGAAAATATGAAGCAGTTAGCTTCCCAAATGGAAAACCGGAGGAAAGTCTAAGAATATTAAATGAAAATTCTCAAAAATTTGTTGGGTTAGAATCATTAGATCTTAAAACAATACATGAGACGCTAAGAAGTATTGATCAATCGTCAAATTATTCAAAAATTGGAGGAGCATTAGCATTTGCAGTAACTATTGCATCAATGGAATCTGCTTCAAAATCATTAGACAGGCCTTTATTTCAAATATTATCATCTGAATCATCTTTCAAGTTTCCATTTCCATTGGGAAATATTTTAGGAGGTGGGGCTCACGCAGGACCAGGAACACCAGACATTCAAGAGATTTTGATTTGTGCCATAGGGGCAAAAACAATTAGAGATGCTATTGAAACTAATTTATCAGTTCATAAAGAATTGCGTCATGTTTTAGAAAAAGAGGATCCTAATTTCACTAATGGGAGAGGAGATGAAGGAGGATGGGCACCAAAATTAGAAAATATAAAGGCATTAGAATTTTCAGCAAAAGCTTGTGAAAATTTAGGATTTACATTGGGAAAAGAAGTAGCTTTAGGAGTTGACTTTGCAGCATCTACTCAATGGAGTGAAGAAAGACAAAAGTATGTTTATGAAAGAGCAGGATTTGTCAATTCTTCAGAACAACAAATTGAATTTGCTGCAAATATTATTCAAAAATACAAATTAATCTATGCAGAAGATGCAGTTCATGAAGAAGCATTTGATGACATGGCAGAACTAACTGCTAAATTTCCACACACATTAGTTACAGGAGATGATCTAATTGTTACCAATAAAGACATTCTAACAAAGGCAATTAATTTAAAATCTTGTAATGCTGCAATTCTCAAAGTTAATCAGGCAGGTAGTCTTTATGATGCCTTTGAATTTGCTAAAGTAGCAAATCAAAACAACATAAAATTAATCACATCACATAGATCGGGAGAATCTATAGATTCGCATATTTCTCACATAGGTTTGGCAACAAAGTCAAAAATGCTCAAAGTCGGGATAGTTGGCGGAGAGAGAATAGCAAAACTAAATGAGCTTATACGTCTATCAGAGCATGATTTAATACGCGGTATGGCAGAGATTTAAAATCGCTATGAGTGAACAAGCAGAAACCACAGAAATCAAAAAGAAGATTCTATCCACAGGAATTAGAGTTGGAACTCCAGTTAAAACAAAATTCATGACACCGTTCATTACAAAAGCTAGTCCTGAAGGACTATACATGCTCGATATTGACATAACTTTAGAAAAAATTAAAACAGCTGCCAAATTCATCAACCGTCTTGGAACCGATAAACTCATTGTCTGTTCCGCTAGACAATATGCAAATACTCCAATTGAGAAATTTTGTGAAATGTTAGGATCTAAAAAATTACTAGGTAGATTCATGCCTGGCACTCTTACCAATCCATCATTACCATACTACATTGAACCAAAATTGGTTCTAATTTCTGATCCTCAAGTAGATGTACAAGCAATTACTGAAGCAACCAATGCAGGTATTCCAGTAATTGGAATTTCAAATACGGATAACATTACATCTAAACTAGATGTGATTATTCCAGCAAACAACAGAGGAAGAAAAGCTCTTGCCACAGTCTATTGGCTATTGGTTCGTCAAGTTCTCATAGAAAGAGGAGAACTAAAAGAAGATGAATCAATGAAATACGAAATCGATGATTTTGAAACAAAGATAACGGAAGAGGAAATAGAGTAATGCAAATTAGAACGCCGGCAGTAGCCGGAATGTTCTATCCAAGTGAAAAAAAAGAATTAAAAAAATCCATCAAAGAGTGTTTTTTGCATAAATTTGGTCCAGGCAAAATTCCACCATCCAATATTAAAAAGAAAATTTTTGGAGTTATTTGTCCACATGCAGGATACATGTATTCAGGTCCAATAGCATGTCATTCATTTTATGCAATATCATCAGATATGCCAGAATTATTTATAATAATTGGACCCAATCACTGGGGAATTGGAAGTAGTGTTGCAACAATGAAAGACTGTAAATGGAATACACCGTTAGGGGATGTGGAAGTAGATTCAGAAGCAGCAGAAGAAATTTCCCACATATCAAAAATAATTGATGTGGATTATTTTTCTCACACACGAGAACACAGTTTAGAGGTGCAAATACCCATAATGCAAGAAATGTATTCAGATTTCAAAATCTTACCAATATCCATGATTAATCAAAATAAAGATGCCGCTAAAGACATAGGACTAGCAATTGTAAAAATTGCAGAAAAAAAGAAAGTCATGATTATTGGTTCTTCAGATTTTACTCATTACGAACAAAATGAATTTGCACATGAACAAGACATGGCTTTGATTGAACCAATATTGAAATTAGATGTAAAAAAATTTTATAATATTTTAGAAGATAGAAATGTAAGCGCTTGCGGTTACGGAGCAATTGCAGCCACCATGATAGCATGCAAAGAATTAGGTGCTACAAAAGGAGAATTGCTCAAATATGCTACAAGTGGAGATATTACAGGAGATACGAGCTCAGTTGTTGGGTATGGATCAATAGTGTTCACTTGAAATCTAACGCTTCTGCACCTGGAAAGGTAATTCTTTTTGGGGAGCATTTTGTAGTTTATGGAGTAAAAGCAATACTATGTGCAATAAACAAACGGGTTACAGTAAGTGCCAGCAAAATACATGAAAATACAATTTCAATTAAATCAAACATAGGAGATTTGAACATGCCACCAAATAAACCAATTACCGAAATTAAATCTCCACTAAAACCATTTTATTTCTTAGCAAATAAAATGATAGAAAAATATAATCAAAACACAGGAATCGAAATACTAGTTCAATCAGAGATTCCTTTGGGAGTGGGTTTAGGTTCTTCTTCTGCTTGTTGTGTTGCAGGTGCAGCAGCTATCTCAAGATTATTTTCTGAAACATCAAAAAAAGAGATCCTAGAGTTGGCAATTGAGGCTGAAAGAACTATTTTTCAAAATACGTCTGGTGCAGACTGTACCGTGTGTACTTTTGGAGGCATTATGGAATATGATAAAAAAAATGGATTCTCAAAAATAAATTCAGAATCTAATTTTCATTTGGTAATTGCAAACTCAAAAATAGAACATTCTACAGAAGTAATAGCTGCAAACGTAAAGCAATTCAAAGAGAAAAATGAGGAAAAATTTTCCAACCTATGTAAAGAAGAGTCGGAGCTGATCAATAATGTCCTAGTTCTTTTGAAAAATAATGATTTATCAGGCCTGGGTAAAAATATGTTAAAAAATCAAGAATACTTGGAGACAATAGGCATATCTAATGAAAAATTACGTTCAATGATTGAATTGACCCAAGAATCATCACTTGGAGCAAAAATAACAGGTGCAGGTGGAGGTGGATGTATTATTGCATTAACTGATGAATCAAATTTAGAAAATGTGGTTGAACAATTTAAAAAGAAAAACTATGAGTGTTTTTCTGCAAAAATTGACTTCAAAGGATTGGATACTTTTTAATGGAATGAATATTTGGTGACAGCATGATTCTAATAAAATTAGGCGGTTCAATTATCACCAATAAGGAAAAGCCATTATCCCCAAGGAGAAAAACAATTGAAAATATTGTTAAACATTTAAAGAAAATAAATGAGCCGATCATAATTGTTCATGGTGGAGGTTCTTTTGGGCATTATTGGTCTGTAAAATATGATATGCATACAAAACCAACAAAATATAATACACATGGGATATCTGTTGTTAAAAATTCAATGATTGAATTAAATAAAATTATTTTAGACGCATTTTTAAAAAATAAATTAAATCCATATTGTCTTCCACCCACAGATTTTATGTCAGGTAATAAACCCATTACAAACAAAATAAAAGAAATTGAGAAAATTGCAAAGGCAGGACTAATTCCGATTACTTTTGGAGATGCGCTTTGGTATGGTCACAAAAAAACATATATTTTATCAGGTGATAAAATTATGACACATCTTTCAAAAATTCTAAAACCAAGATTGTGTATTTTTGTGCTAAATGAAGACGGTTTATACTCTGATCTAAAATCGAAAAAATTAATTCGTGAGTTAAAAGGAGAAAATCCAATTATTTCAAAAAATAATATGGATGTTACAGGAGGCATGACAAGGAAAGTTGAAGAAGCAACAAATATTTCAAAGATGGGAATGGATGTATTTTTTGTAAATGGTAACAAACCTGAAAGAATTGTGAAAGCGATTAAAAATAGGAAATTTGAAGGAACGATGTTTAGAGGAAAAAGAAATGGGTGAAGAATATCTTGTTTTAGTTGATAAAGACGACAATCCGATTGGAACAGAAGAAAAAGTAAAGTGTCACTTACCAAATGGCAAACTACATAGAGCATTTACAGCGTTACTATTTGATAAAAGTGGAAGATTGGTTCTAACCAGAAGAGCTAAAGAAAAAATGCTGTGGCCAGGAGATTGGGATGGAACCGTAGCTAGCCACCCAAGAAAGCCTGAAACATATGTCTCATCAGCAGAAAGAAGAATGCCAGAAGAATTAGGCATCGCATGTAAGTTAGATTATTTGTTCAAATTTGAGTATCATGTTCCATACAAAGACATAGGCTCAGAAAACGAAATTTGTGGCACACTTGTTGGAATAGTAAATGATTCAATTCAATTTAATGTAGTTGAAGATGAAATAGATAAAATCAAATGGATTTCATCTAATGAATTGCTTTCTGAATTAAAAAACAACCCAAAAATATATTGCCCTTGGATGCTAATTGCATTAGAATTATTAGATAAATCAGAAAAATTAATGTTAGAAAAATATGGAGATATTTTATCATTATGGATTAGTTCAGAATTGCAAAAAGAATTGCAAAAAGCAATTAGAGTTCATCTTCCAGATAATAAATGGAGATTAGTAAAATGAAAAAAACAAAAACAATTGAAAAAAATGCAAGAATTGTCAATAAATATCTAAATTCCAAACTAAAAGGAAACCCCAAAATGCTTTATGATGCAGCAGCACATTTGATTATTCATGGTGGAAAAAGACTCAGACCACATATGGTGATCAAGAGTTGTCAAATTTTGGGAGGAAATACAATAATTGCAATGCCAGCTGCTAGTGCAGTAGAAATGATACACAATTTCACTTTGGTTCATGATGACATTATGGATAATGATGAGATGCGTCATGGTGTACCTACTGTTCATAAAAAATTTGGGATGCCGATTGCAATACTAGCTGGAGATGTGTTATTTTCAAAGGCATATCAGATAATTTCAGATTCAAAATTATCTAAGGATGCAACAGTCCAATTGGTTTCCAGATTAGCAAAAGCATGTGTGGATGTATGTGAAGGACAATTATTAGATGTAAAAATGGCAGAGGAGAAAAGAATTCCATCACAAAAAGAATACATTGCAATGATCGGAAAAAAAACTGCTGCGTTATTTGATGTGTCATGCTCAATGGGAGCAATTTGTGCAACAGGTAATCAAAAAGACATTTCAAATTTATCAAATTTTGGAAGAAATTTGGGAATTGCGTTCCAAATTACAGATGATCTTATTGGAGTTATGGGAGATCCAAAAATTACAAAAAAACCTGTTGGAAATGATCTAAGAGAAGGAAAGAAATCACTTCCAATTCTCATGGCAATAGAATCAGCCAAGGGAAAAGATAAAAAAGTAATTCTCAAGGCATTTGGCAATCCAAAAGCAACTAAAAATGACCTCAAAAATGCAGTAGATGTAATTCGCTCGCTTGGAATAGAGGAGAACGTGAGGACACAGGCTCTAGAGTATGCAGAAATGGCAAAAAAATCACTTTCAAAATATTCAGGCTCTGCTAAAACAGAATTAATAGATCTCTTAGATTTCGTAGTAAAAAGGAGTCTATAATTTGGATGAAGAGATAAAAAAAGAAATTCGAAAAATAGCACTGCAAAATGCATTTGAGCATGAGGGGAAAACTCAGGATAAAATTGTATTAGCAAAGATTCTTGGAACAAAACCAGAATTCAGATCTAAGGTAAAGGAAATTGTTGGAAATATTGCAGAGATTGTTTCTGCAGTTAATCAAATATCATTTGAGGAACAAAGAAAGGAAATAGAAGAAAACTTTCCGGAAATTTTAATTCCAAAAGAAAAAATTGAGGAAAGAGAAGGATTACCTCCATTAAAAAATGCAGAACAAGGAAAAGTCATAACGAGATTTCCACCAGAACCTAATGGATATCCACACATAGGACATGCTAAAGCAGCTATCATTAATGCAGAATATGCAAAGATGTATGGTGGTAAATTTATTTTGAGAATGGATGATACAAATCCAGAAGCTGAAAGAATGGAATACCATGCTGCAATTAAAGTGGGATTAGATTGGCTAGGAATCAAATTTGATATCATAAAAAATACTTCAGATGATATGGAGTTATTTTATAAAAAAGGAATTGAGTTGATCAATTCTGGAAAAGCTTACATCTGTACTTGTAAGAGAGAGGACATAAGCAACAATAGAAAGGAAAGAAAAGCATGCAAATGTAGCAGAGGAGACATTAAACAAAATATTCAAGGTTGGGAAAAAATGTTTGACAAGTTTAAACCTGGAGATGCAATCGTGAGATTTCGCGGAGATATGAAAGCAGATAATGCAGTAATGCGAGATCCAGTATTATTTAGAATAATTGATGAAAAACATTACACATTGGGAAACAAATATCGCGTTTGGCCAAGTTATGATTTTGCCGTAGCAATTGAAGATAGTAATGATGGGGTTACTCATGCATTTCGTTCTAAGGAATTTGAATTAAGAAAAGAGCTAATTGATGCTATTTTAGATGCATTAAATATGCGAAAACCATATCAGGATTTCTTTTCTAGGCTCGAATTCAAGGGAATGCCCATTTCTAAAAGAATCCTCAAACCATTGATAGAAGAAGGAAAGGTATCATGGTATGATGATCCAAGATTACCTACTTTAGAATCACTCAGAAGAAGAGGGATTAAACCAGAAGCAATAAAAAAATTTATTTTATCTTTAGGATTAACTAAAGCGAATACTCTAGCACCATTTGATGCACTTGAATCATTCAATAGAAAATTTGTGGATGCAGACAGTATTAGATTATTTATGGTGAACAAACCAAAAAAACTCACAATTAAAAAATTACCATTTTCATTTGTAGAAATTCCAAATCATCCAATAAGAGATATGGGGAAAAGAAAAATCAATTTAGATGAAAATTTCTATATTTCAGGAGAAGATGCAGAAAACATCAAAGAAGGCACTCAGATCAGATTATTAGGATTGGGAAATATTGTAATATCAAAGATCAATGGAGAATTAGAGGGCGAATTCATAAAAGATGGAAACATTACAGACATACAAAAAATTCAATGGGTATCACAAAAAAATGCCCATATAATCAAAATTCTCATTCCAAAACAATTATTTATTGATGATAAGTTTAACGAAAATAGCTTAGAAGAATTGGAGGTTTATACAGAACCACATTACTTACAATTAAAAGATGGAGAGGAAATTCAATTTGTCAGATTTGGGTATTGTAGAAAAGATTCACAGAATCAAGCAATTTTTACACACAAGTGAGTGAGAAAATTATGAAGATAGCGCGACTATTCCATGAAAATAGTGAGACATATGGTTTTGTAAAAGGAGATAAAGTTGCAACAAAAGATGAAATAACTTATCAGACAGGAGTTCCAATTCCACAAAGCATCAAAGATTTTCTTTTTGATGGATGGTATGATGAAATCAAAGAACAGTTGGATGCTTTGCCATATAAAGAAAATATTTCAAAATTTAAATTATCAAGCCCAATTCCAAATCCGAATAAGATCATCTGTTTAGCTTATAATTATGTAGATCATGCGAAAGAACAAAATCTGTTACCACCGGAGGAGCCAGCTATAGTTCTAAAGCCAAGAACTACTCTAACAGGTACAGAATCAGACATAGTTTGTCCTGATTTTGTCACTCAGTTGGACTACGAAGTAGAATTAGCCTTGATAATAGGTAAAAATTGCAAAAATATCAACGAAGAGCAAGCAAAAGAGGCAATATTCGGATATATGATTCTAAATGATGTTTCAGCAAGAGACATCCAATTCAAAGATAAACAGTTCACCAGAGGAAAAAGTTTCGATACATTTGCACCATCTGGACCATGGATAACAACATCAGATGAGATCAAAGACCCACAGAACTTAAAACTGACAACTAAAATCAATGGAGAGATACGACAAAATTCATCGACAAATAACATGTGCATAAAAATACCAGAAATAGTATCCAAATTAAGCAAAGTAATGACTCTTGAAAAAGGAGACATCATTTCGACAGGAACCCCTGCCGGAGTCATGCTAAACAAACCAAACGCAGTATTTCTTAAAAATGGGGATAAAATAGAAATGGAAATTGAAAAATTAGGAATTTTAAAAAATACAATTAGATTTGTGAGTAATAATTAGTGCAAAAATTTTTGCATTAGGTTAAATGTGATTTTATGTTCTAGAGTATGTAAAAAAGGTAATTTCTCTTTAGTCAAGATTTGTATTTTTTGATAGTTTTTTTCTGCACCATAATTTTGTATGTATGAAACAAGATCTAAAGTGTTATTTTGAGAACCTGAAAATAAGGTTACAATCAGAGTTTTATCAAAATGTTCTGAATCAGTCATAATTGCAGTTGAGATATCACCAAACTTGTCTGAAAAAATTATTTTATTTTGTTCTGATAACGAAAGTAAAGTTTCTTCATCTAAAACTAACCATCTCCACGATTTTACATAATGAGTTGTCGTAGAATTTAAAACATTACCAAACTGTATTTTATGACTATTATTAATCTGAGGAGAAAGAGAATAAAAATTCCAAGTTTGAAATATCTCATAATTGAGACTTTTTGCCATTGAAATAGAGGGTAAATTTTCAGTATCAATAAGCATGAATGAAGATAGCATCTGTTTTTCTTTAGCAAGTAATTCTATATGCATAACTAATTTTGAAGCAAAACCTTGTCTACGAAAATTTGAGTTAATTCTGATTCCTTCAATCCATACTTGATTTTTAGAGAAAAATGCATGACATGCACCAACAGGATATTGTTTTTCAATAAGGAGTAAATTACCTTCAGATAACCAATAATCCCAAACATCTTGAATATAATCACCCCATGAAAAAGTATCTTTACAAAAATTCAATACAGAAAATTTATCTGAGTTTATTGCATCTCTAATCACTATTGTCTCCATATACGAAAAAATATTAAGAATGATAGACTAAAAACCATAATGGGTAAAATAATAGCTGGAAAAACCACAGATATTACTCCTGGAAAAATGATCAAAGTTTCTGTAGATGGTAAAGAGATAATGGTTGCAAATATTGATGGTGATTATTGTGCCATGGATGATTCTTGTACTCATTCAGGTGCAAGTCTTTCAGAAGGAAAATTAGATGGCTGTAAAGTGATATGCGGATGGCATAAAGCTGAATTTGATTGTAAAACCGGTAAATTAGTTAAATTTCCTGCTAAAATCAGAGATTTAGCATCATACAATGTTTCTATAGAATCAGACAACGTATTTGTAGAGATGTAACTATATACTTCAAATTTTCAAGAAATGGTGTAAAAAATGAGTGGTGATAAACAAAACAAAGAAGCGATGAAAGAAGCAATAGAAACACTAAACCAAATTGCTACAAACTATTCAACACCCAAGACAATTAAAAAATCTATTACTGATTTGATAGTAGATTTGAATAATGAGGAATATTCGCTATCAGTCAGAGCTAACAATACAATTAGCTTGTTAGATGATGTAACACAAGATCCCAATATGCCTTCATATGTAAGAACACAATTATGGCAAGCAGTCTCAAAGCTTGAAAGCATAAGAGAATAAATCCCATATTGTTTTAATCCTAATATTGAAAATAGAAGAATATCTAAAATCACTACCAGAAAACATAGTTAGTGGAGAAGATGTCCAATTATCAGATAGGTCGTTTAGAGAAATTTTTAATTTTGTAAATTTAGGAAAAAATGATATTTTTTATCATCTTGGATGTGGGAATGGAAGAGGAATCATGTTATCCTTGAAAGAATACAATGTAAAAAAGGCTGTAGGTATAGATAATAATCCAGATAAAATCAAACAAGCAAAAGACAGTTTAAATCAAGATAGTCTTTCAGGAGAATTAATTTGGGAAGATATACAGAATGCAAATATTTCTGATGCCACTGTAATTTTGTTTTGGTTTACTAATGAAGAAATTATCAAGCACATGATGAATAAATTCAAGAATCTAAAACATGGTACAAAAATAATCACAATTTGGGGACCCTTACCAGATTGCCTTCCTGAAAAAGTAGAATTTCCCTATATAATTAACCAAATTCCTTTCAAGAAAGCAAATAGTTTGCAAGAACAATTGTTAGAAATTTTTGGGGTAAAATGCGTGAATTTTGTAACTGCATGGGAATTTGCAGAGAGATACACAAAAGCAATCAGCACTCCTGAAATTGGAAATGACAGATTTTTAACAATCATTCAGACTTTAGTAATTTGGATTAATGCAAGGAATTTAGGAATCTCTTGTGGAGAAAAAATCCCTGAATCTATTCAGACATATATAGACATCATGAAAACACACTTCGGTATTGATTTTGAACATCTTTTAAAATAATTGATGTAATCCTTTTATTTTGTGTTGACCAGATACAATCATGGTAGGCAAAATAAACATCAACGTATCTGCCGTAGATTATGATAAAACAAGTAAGGCAATAACACAACAACTTTTTCTTTTAGAAGAGATGGTTCATAGTCAAGAGGATTTTGTAATGACAGATTCAGAATTCGCATTTGGATGGCATTTTTTTGTTGTAAGTGTTAACAAAACATTGGTAGAAAAACTCGTTGATCAAATGGGATCAGATTTTGACAGATTGAAAGGAAAGGGCATGGAGAAAAAATTTCTCACATGGCTTACAAACAATTTAGAGGGTAAAACTTCTCGATTCAAATTGGCCATTAAAGAAGAGATGGAATCAAGTAAATACGGTATGTTTTAAAAAATTACGTAGGCCCTCGAGGGTAATCGAAACCCTGTCCGGGGATCCACAGTCCCCTATACTAGCCACTGTACTACGAGGGCCACAAGAATAAAAAATCTGGTATCCTGTAATAATCTTTGATTTTAATATGATGAAAATTAGCCTGTAGATTTATTATTAACCAATGAAAATTCTAGTTATGAAATTTTGGTGGGTAGCTATGGGAATAACAATTGGGCTCACATGGATTGGCGTTAATTACTTACTACCGTGGAAATAATCTAAAATTTCAGATGTCAAATTATTGATTCTAATGAATCGTTAGAATTTTTTATCAAAATAACGATCGCTTTAAATTTGTTGAATTAAGTTATCATTCAACTTGAAGAAAGGATTTATCGCTAATCGACTGCATGTTGGAAAAAAATTTATGGGAGTATCGGTGGAAAGAAAGATAGAAACAGTTCAAGGTAAGAAATTTTTATGGACAGATTTACAAAGTCCAGATAGAAGCGATGTTGAAAAATTAGCTGAGAAATATAGTTTCAACACATTAAACATTGAAGACTGTATGACTAAATTTGAGCTTCCAAAATTAGATAGTTATGATGACCATTTCTTTGTGATATTACATTTTCCACCACTCTTACAACAACCTGGAAGTTCAAGAAATAGTCAACTTTCCATATTCATAGGAAAAGATTTTCTAGTAACTGTTCATCAAGGAGATTTAAAACCATTAGTGGATTTAGTGAATATTTGCAAAAATGACTCGGATCAACATAGAAAAGAAAGATTACTTGAAAAATCATCAGGATATCTACTTCACGAAATAATAGATATTCTAGTAGACGATCTATTACACATATCAAGAAAAGTAATTGCTAATTTGGATGATCTTGAGGATGAAGTATTTGATGAAACAAAATCAGTTGCAAAAAGTATTGCGTTACTTAGAAGAGAAATCAACATAATGAGAAGAATAGCAAACCCATTAAAAAAATTCGTATTAGAGATTGCTAAAAATATTAAGAGATTTTCAGACGAGGAGGATCTTTCATTGTATTTTGACGATATAATTGATCATATTGACAAAGTGATTGAAACTCTAGAGGAATCTAGAGAAACAATGGAGATTTACAAAGATACAGATTTCATGCTAAGTACTGAAAAAACAAACAAAATACTTGCGGCATTAACAATAATTTTCACACTTTCAATTCCTGGAACAGCTATTGCAACATTTTATGGAATGAACGTGAATTTACCTGGTGGGATTATGGATATTGGTAATATTCCAACGCTTTTAGGACCATATACAGTATTCATAGTAATAATTCTGGCAGCATTAATACCAACAGCATTAATGTTTGTTTATTTTAAAAAACTTGGTTGGATTAATTATTAAAAAATAATTCAATCCAATAATTTTTCATGAAGACTAATTTTTACTTTAGTTAAAGATAGTGTTAGATTATCATATAGTACAACTACACTAAGTTTTTTTCACATTATTACAGATATTAAAATGATGATTGATTGCAAAACATCCTTCTTAAGTATAAAAGATAAAAGAACGATCCTCCAGATAACATCTTAATTCAATTTTAGATGTCATAAAATGTACATTAATAGTATTTTTGTCATGTATTGAAACCTTAACTTATAAAAAATTAGATTTTTTGAAGTGCAAATTGCTATAAATTGAATGCGTCCGTGGTTACCATTTCTTTTTGTTTTTCTGGATAATGAGCTTAAATAAATACAAGATACAATAACCTCAATTATGGGAAAAATTAGAATTAGAACAGGTAGAGGTACAGGAACAAGAGAAGTGGACGACGGTGGAAAAGAGTGGGCCGGAGATGCATACCAAAAAGTACAAGCTGAAAAGAAAAAACAGGCAGCAAACAGAATGGTTCACACAGGTAGAGGAACTGGTTCAAAAAGATTAGGAGATATGCCAGATTCAAAACCAAGACCGTCAACTGAGGGAATGACCAGAAGTACAGGTAGAGGAACTGGTTCAAGAAAGAGCACAAAAAAAGACCAATAATTAAAAACCTCAATTTTCATTTTTAAAAATATTATTCTAATCTATGATACGTGAATTTTGATATCAAATTCCTGTTTTCAGTTTTTTCCAATCAGATAGAAAATTTTCTAGCCCAATATCAGTCAGAGGGTGTTGTAACATTTTATCTAAAACTGCAGGAGGTAGAGTTACCACATGGGCCCCAATTTTTGCTGCATCAATAACATGTATTGGATGACGAATACTTGCAACAAGAATCTGTGTTTGAAAATCATCCTTATAATTGTCAAATATTTTCTTAATGTCTTTAATCAAATTCATTCCATCTTTACCAATATCATCTAATCTACCAATAAATGGACTAACATATTTTGCACCTGATTTTGCTGCAAGTAATGCTTGATTTGGAGAAAAAATCAATGTGACATTTACAGGTATTCCTTCAGATGTTAGATGTTTGCATGCTTTCAAGCCATCAGGAGTCATAGGAACTTTTACAACAACATTTTTACCATATTGACGTAGACGTTTACCTTCTTCAATCATTCCAGAATATTCGGTACTTACAACTTCCAAGCTGACATCACCTTTGATGATTTTTGTGATTTCTGCCATGATGTCTTTTGGATTACCATCTTCTTTAGACATGAGAGAGGGGTTTGTTGTAATACCATCTAACAGACCCATATCGTTGAACTTTCTGATTGATTCTAGATTCGCAGTGTCAAGAAAAATTTTCATAATTTTCTACTCCTTATTTCTTTTACTTGTTTTGCTATATTAAAAGATGTTATTCCATGTTTTTCTAAAAGCAGTGGAATTTCATTATCTCTAGCAGACTCACCAAACATGTCTTGAGCACCTATTCGTTTTATTGTAACAGGGTATCTCTCAGAAACAGATTCTGTAACTGCAGAACCCATACCTCCTAAGATATTGTGTTCTTCACAAGTAACTATACCCCCAGTTTCCCGTGCTGCTTTTTCCAAGAGTTCAGCATCAATTGGCTTTACAGAAAACATGTCTAATACTCTACAGGAAATTCCTTCTTGTTGTAATGACTCAGCTGCTTCAAGTGCCATTCTTACTGTTATACCACATGCAGCTATAGTGCAATCAGAACCATCACGAATTGTAATTCCTTTACCAATTTGGAAATCTTGAGATTCAGAATGAACTATTGGAGTATTTGATCTTGCCATTCTCATGTAAAATGGACCATATTCATTTGCCATCAATCTAGTTAATTTTGAAACTGCAAAAGTATCAGCAGGTATGAATACACGAAAATTTGGAATTACTCGCATAATTGCAATATCTTCAATTTGTTGATGAGAACCACCATCAGGTCCAACAGACAATCCACCGTGAGAGACAACTAATTTTACATTGAGACCTTTTTTGTTTCCAGGAGAAGGGTAAGCAATTCCATTTCTTATTTGATCCACTGCACGTCCAGGCAGAAATATTGCATAAGTACTAGCAAACGATATTTTTCCAGAAGCTGCAAGACCAGTAGATAGAGAAATTAAATTTGCCTCTGCGATTCCCACATTAAAGAATCTATTTGGAAATATCTTACCAAATCCAGAAGTTTTAAGAGAATCAGTTGTATCTGCACCCAAAACTACTATATTTGGATTTTCTCGTCCAAGTTCAATTAGCGTTTTTGAATACTCTGAACGCATATCAGTCATGATTGGAGGGTTCAAAGATAACCTGCCTCTTCTGCTATTTTTTTAATCTGCTCTTGTTTTTCACCAACAACATGTAATCCAATCCATTTCTTTACAAGAGTAGAACCTCCCAATTCATTTGCTTTATCAAGCAAGATTTTTCGTTTTGTTTTGAGAACTTGATTTCTAAAATCCTTTATAGCACCGCGTACATCTTGTTTTCCAATAATTGCGCTGCCGCCTACAAAAGATCTAGCACCATCTGTAAAACAGGAACCAATATTATCAAGAGTTACACCGCCATCAGCTTCAATACAGCCTGAAAAATTGTGCTCATTTAGAATGGTATTCAATCTAATCATTTTTCCATGTGTTTCTTCAATGTATTTTTGACCTGATTTTCCAGGTACAACAGACATTACAATGAGTTGATCAAGTGTAGATATGAATTTGTAAGACCACTCAGGAAGTTCAGTGTCTGGATTGATTGCAAGACCTATACCAACTTGGTTCTGTTTTAACAAATCATGGATTTCACCAAAGCTTGATTCATCACAAACTTCAACATGAACTGTAATGATATCACTCCCTGCTTCAACATAGTCTCCAACATGTTTTACAGGTTCGTTAATCATCAAATGAGAATCAAATGGAATTACGGTTAAAGATCGTAATTCTTGGATTTTTCTATGATCAAAAGTTTTGGTCGGAACAAATTGTCCATCCATTACATCAAGATGAATGTAATCAGCTCTTCCAGTTACACAGCGTTTTATTTCATTTTCCAGATTTGTCATATCACCTGCAATGATTGAAGGTGCAATCATAAACTGAGAATCAAGTTCTAAATTAATTATTGGTGATACATCAGAATCGGGAGCTTTTCCATGCCATTGGGGATTATCTTCCATATGTTCAACTCCTTTCCCCTTAATTGTTCTAGCAATAATTATTGAGGGAATACCTTTTGTTGAATTTGCTTTAGTAATTGCAGCGTCAATTTGTTCAATTCGGTGTCCATCTATTTCAATTACATTCCAACCAAATGATCTCCATTTATCACCAGTTTTCCATCTTGATGCATCTTTCCACATTTCAGAAATATCATCACCTTCCAATTTTTCATCTAATGGCATAATTTTTTCAGTGTAAGAATCCTGTTGGATGAAATTTCTATCCAAAAAGGCCGTAAGATTATCTACTTTGTATTTTGCAGCAGTCATTGCAGCTTCCCATACTTGTCCTTCATCAGACTCACCATCACCCATTATAGTATAGATATGGTGATTCTTACCATCAATCTTTGCAGCAAGTGCAACACCTACAGAATAAGACAACCCAGTACCTAATGAGCCACCACAAAATTCAACCCCAGGACATTTTAGGTCAGGATGCCCCTGTAATCTACTACCAAATTTTCTTAAAGTTTCAAGTTCAGATTCTGGGAAATAACCTGCAACAGCCATGTTTGAAAACAGCCCAGGCGCGGCATGTCCTTTAGATAAGATTAATCGATCTCGATCATCCCATTGGGGATTTTTAGGGTCATATTGCAGGTGTTTGTAAAATAAACATCCTAGAATTTCAGCCATAGAAAAAGAACCTCCAGGATGACCAGAACCTGCACTATTTGTTGCTTTAATCACTAATTTACGGGCTCGTAGAACATTTTTCTTGATTTGATAATAATTAAGTCCCATTTCTCGATTACATTGCTTCATAAATTTAATAAAAATCTACTTCTGCAAAATTTTAATCTGATGGTTACTAAGTGATATTATGCATATCAAAGAAAAAGTACCGATAATAGTTTATGATAATCAGTGTTATTTGTGTGTGAAATTTGCAAAAATGATTGAATTTCTTACAAGAGGTAATTTAACAATGATCGGACATTATTCAGAGTTTGGCTTAAAACTAAGACAAACAATGTTAGGAGAATCGGCATTAGAGATGTTTTGGTTAATAGATGAAAAAACAGCATATGGTGGAAGGGCTGCACTTTTACCATTGTTAAGAGCAATAATTACAACAAATGGAAGAAACTCAAATAAAATTAAAATGGGTGAGAACTGCGAACAAGAGTGTAAAACTGTAAAAGCTGTTTTTATAAGATCTGCAAGTTTATTTTCAACTAGTAAAAAAATAGAGCTACAATAATCTAAATAACACATCAAACTCAGATTTTCATAATGATGAAAATAAGAATAGAAAATCCAAATAATCAAAAGAAAACAACAATGCTTTGTGGATTTGTCTTAGAAGATTCAGATAAAGTATTGGGATTAGAAAAGATAGATCCTAAAATCATCCCAGCAATAAAACAGTCAATGAATGACATGGGTGGAATATTTGGCAAAATAGCGGTCATTCCAACTACAGGTAAAACAGCACAAAGAATACTTTTAGCTGGGTTAGGTAAAAAAGAGAATATCACAAATGACACCATAAGATTTGTTTCAGGTAAAATTGCTCAAAAGGCCAGAGAGTTAAAACTGAAAGAATTTTCTATAATAACACCCCCAAGTTCTCTAATTGAACCTATTTCGTCAGTAACCCAAATAGTAGAAGGATGTAAAATGTCTCTTTACAAATTTGAAAAATATAAATCAAAAAAAGAAAACAATACTCCAGATCTTACAATTTTAGTTTCTAAATCAGAAAAGATTTTAAAAGCAATAAAAATTGCAGAGATTGTTTCTGACGGATCTATATACACAAAGAGTATTGCTAATCTGCCTCCAAACGAATGCACACCTATAACATTGGCAAATTTTGCAAGGATCATATCAAAAAAGAATAATATGAAATGTAACGTCATTTCAAAAAATGATCTCAAAAAGAAAGGATTCGGTGGAATTACTGCTGTAGGACAAGGAAGTAAAAACGAACCAAAACTGATAATTTTAGAACATAATCATGGTTCTCGAAATGAAAAACCAATTGTACTAGTTGGCAAAGCAGTAACGTTTGACACAGGCGGTATTTCATTAAAACCTGGTGATAAAATGGATGAAATGAAATTTGACAAGTGTGGTGGATGTACGGTCATTGGAATAATGAAAGCAGCATCAGAATTAAAATTGCCAATCAATTTAGTAGGAATTATTCCATCAGTTGAAAATATGCCCAGTGGAGAGTCATATAGACCCGGAGACATCATAAAATTATACAGTGGAAAAACTGCAGAGATTCTAAATACAGATGCAGAAGGCAGAGTAATTTTAGCAGATGCGTTATCTTATGGAGAAAAACAATATTCACCAAAGGCAATTATTGATTTTGCAACATTGACTGGAGCATGCATAATTGCACTAGGTACGAACATAGCAGGTATGGTTTCAAATAATAATAAACTAACACAGAAGATTATAGAATCATCAAAAAGAACAACAGAAGAAATTTGGGAGCTCCCACTAAATGATGACTATATGGACATGGTAAAATCAGATGTTGCAGATATGAAAAATGTTGGAATTGGAAGAGCTGCAGGTGCCATTACTGCCGCAGCATTCTTAAGAAATGCAATTGAAAAGACACCTTGGGTACATATTGATATTGCAGGTGTGGCATGGACGCAAGTAGCAACAAAAGATAAACCTTACAATCCAAAAGGTGCTACAGGTTTTGGGGTAAGATTAATTTTAGATTACTTACAAAATATATAAATTCAAAAATACAAATTCAATCAACATAATTACTTAGATTAAATTAGTATCCCCTGCTGTTTCTATCTGGTTTATCGATGTTTGGATTTCTAAAACCATGTTTATCCATCATGTGATTTAGAAATCGTATATCATCTGAAAATTGTTGTCCACAAACAGCACAGTTAGGCATTGAAATCATAGAATAAATCATAAATTCCATATTAAAAGATTGATTGAAAGGATAATAGAAAATGCCAGCACTGTTGCTTCCCAAGAGCTCTCGCACCTTAGTAGCACAACAGCGACATTAGGTTTGACTTCCAAGTTCGGAATGGGATTGGGTCGCACCCTAACGCTATGGCCGGCTTGAACAATGTTGACAGATTCTTATCTATTAAGGTAACGCCCTATTTTAGATAGTTCAAAAGAGGTATAAAGCAAGGAATAACCGAATTACGACATGACTCACAGAGTTGCAGTACTGGACAAAGACCTTTGCCAACCAAAAAAATGTGGTTTAGAGTGCATAAAGTATTGCCCAATTAACAAATCAGGAGCCGATTGCATCATACTTAATGAAGAAACAAAAAAAGCCCAGATAGATGAAGATATTTGTAATGGGTGTGGCATATGTGTCAAAGTTTGTCCCTTTGAAGCAATTACTATTGTTAATTTACCATCTGAATTAGCATTAGATAAAATTCATCAGTATGGTCCAAACTCATTTCGATTATACAAATTACCTACACCTAGAAAAGGGGAAGTTGTAGGATTACTAGGCAGAAATGGAATGGGAAAAAGTACCGTAGTAAACATTCTTGCTGGAAATTTGAAACCAAATTTAGGAAGATATGAAAACCCTCCAGAATGGGATGAAATTTTAAAGTATTATGGTGGAACAGAATTAAAATCTCATTTTGAAAAAATTAAAAATAAACAACTTCGTGCATCAATTAAACCACAACAAGTACATCATGTTGCACAAGCATTTGATGGGACTGGAAAAGAATTAATGGAAAAATACGATGAGCGAGGAGTATCAAGAGAATTAATCAAAGAATTGGAATTAGAAAATTCGATGGAACAAAATCTCAAAGAACTTAGTGGAGGAGAGCTTCAAAGATTAGCCATAGCAGCTGTTGCATCAAAAGATACAGAGTTTTACTTTTTTGATGAACCATCATCATACAATGACGTTTTTCAAAGAAAAAGTGTAGCAAGAGTAATTCAGAGTTTAGCTAAAATTGGAAAAAGTGTAATGGTTGTTGAACATGATTTAACATTACTTGATTTTCTTAGCGATTATATCGAAGTGCTTTATGGCGAACCTGCAGCATATGGAATAGTTTCTAGTGTATTATCAACCAAAATTGGAATCAATGTGTTTCTTGATGGTTATCTACCAACTGAAAATGTTAGATTTAGAGACAAGAAATTTTCTTTTGACGTATCTTCTTCATCTACTGATGAATTTCAAGAGGGAAGTGAAATTATGTTATATCCAAAACTGGAGAAAAAATATGCAACATTTTCAGTTACTGTTGAACCAGGTAGAGTAAGAAAAGGTGAAGTATTGGGAATAATGGGTGCAAATGCGCTTGGAAAAACAACACTGATGAAGATGATTGCAGGTGTGGAAAAACCAAGTTCGGGAGATATTGATAAAAAAATAAAAATTGCATATAAACCGCAGTATCTTCAAAATGATATTGATGCTGAAGTTATTGCATTATTAGATAAAGCAAATGGTGGCGCAATTGAAGGTAGTCAGGAAGAAGAACAGATACTAGATCCATTGAAAATTAAAAAACTATACAATAAATCAGTAAAGAATCTATCAGGGGGAGAATTACAAAAAGTTTCAGTTGCTGCATGTCTTTTACAAAAAGTAGATCTTTATGCATTAGATGAGCCATCTGCATTTTTAGACGTAGAAGATAGAATAACTATTGCAAAATTCTTACAAAAATTTGTTCGATCATTTGGAAAAACAGCTATTGTGATAGATCACGACATACAATTAATGGATCTTATATCTGACTCTATGATAATTTTTGAAGGTGTGTCAGGACTATCTGGACATGCAACATCTCCAATGCCAAAAGCAGATGCAATGAACAGATTCCTAAAATCACTTGACATGTCATTTAGAAGAGATGAAAGAAGTTTAAGACCTCGTGTAAACAAATTAGAAAGTAGATTAGATAAAGAGCAAAAAAGTTCAGGAAATTTCTATTACAAAAATTGACTCGAATGTTAAAGAGGTCATTGGAAAATATACTTACTTCACAAGAAAGCCAAGAACTAATCTCATCTTTTGATCAAATTGGAGATATAATTATAGTTAGAATTCCTGATTCGTTGCTAACAAAGAAGAAACTCATTGGTGAGACTCTTCTAAACGAAGTAAAAATTGCAAAGAGTGTTTTTTATCAAGCTTCTGCTGTTGAGGGAGATTTTCGTACCAGAAATTTAGAGATTCTGGCAGGAGAAGATAAGACAGAAACAGAATACAAAGAATTTGGCTGTAAATTTACAGTGGATGTTGAAAATGCATTTTTTTCACCTAGATTATCTACGGAAAGAGAAAGAATTGCCAATTTAGTTCAAGATGGCGAAACTATAGTCAATATGTTTGCAGGCGTAGGCATGTTTTCAATTATGATTGCAAAAAAGAAGAAATGTATTGTATATAGCATAGATATCAATCCAATTGCAGCAAAACTTTGTGAAAAAAATATAATCTCAAATAAGCTTGCAGGAAACATCATCTCAATAAATGGAGATGCATCACAAGTAATTCAAGAACAATTAGAGAATAGATCAGATAGAACTTTGATGCTTCTTCCTGAAAGATCAGATGAATTCTTAAAGTCTGCAATCAATGCAACAAAAAGTGGTGGAATAATTCACTATTATTCTCACATTCATGCAGATAAAAAATCAAATGCCGGAAAACTTTCGGAAGAACACTATTTGCAAGTAACCCCAGTTAAATCAGAAATTTTAGGATCAAAGATCGTCAGAGCTGTAGGTCCTAGATACTATCAAACAGTTGTAGATGTAAAGATTTCAAAATAAATTAATCATCTGATGAAATTGATGCAGATGAAGGTTTTGTAGTTGCCATTACATACCCAATCCAAGCTACTACACCAAGTATTCCACCTGCAATCATCAAAATAGATAATTGTAACACAATAGGACTCCATTCAGATAGCATTAGTAAATATGCATAAAGAAAGAATGCGGTAATGCATAGTGCAAAAATTGTAATCCCCATTCCTTTACGTTTATTCATTGAGCTAAAGTTTGGTGTGAGTTATTTATTGGTTTGAACTAGTCCAATTCAATTGCCATAAGATATGCATCTTCACCATCACGATAATACGCACTGAGTTTTTGTCTAATAACAAAACCTAGTTTTTCATACAATCGTACGGCATCATTATTACTACAACGTACCTCAAGATAGAATTCATCACATTTTTTTAGTTTAACACCATTTACAGATTCTTCAACTAATGCTTTGCCGATGCCTTTTTTTCTATATTCATCAAGAACTGCAATAGATACCACATGACCTTTTTTTACAAATCCTAGTTTTTTGAAATTAGAAAAGCCATATTCAGTTTTGCACATTATGTAACCAACGTGTTTTCCTCCAATTTCTGCAACAATGAAAGCTTCTGGAATTTCTGCAAGTAGACTTTCATAGAAATAATCAGAATAGTGTTCAGGAAGCGTTTTTAGATTAATTTCCATGACTGGAATCAGATCGCTTGGTTCTGCACGACGTATGTTACAGTTACCCAATTGTCTGAGAATTACTTGCATTACTAGTATATTTTATTGTCAATATTTAATTTTAAACCACAAAACCATTTAATGGAAAGAAATAGCCGTAAACAGAATGAGCGACCCTACGCAGGAAGACGTAATTTCCTTAGTCAATTCATTGTTTAAAGTAAGTCAGTTCAACAGAGAAATGTATTCTTTGGAGTTTAGGATTAATGATCATGATTTTAAATCAAAATTTGAGGATTTAGCAAGAAAATTAGAAAATATGAACTATGTTTGTAAGCTTGAACAAATGGAAGACGGTAAATATATTATCATTCAAAAATTCACTCCAAAAAAACAAAAGAAGTGGTTAAGCGCATCTTGGACTCCACGAATTTTGTTTGCAATTGTAATTACCTTCGTAATGATTGATGGTTATTATCGTACTACAGGAACAAATTCCATTATAGATATTGGTGAACCATTAGAAATGGCAGGAATCTATACACTTTCACTTTTAGGAATTTTAGGAATTCATGAGTTGGGTCATCTAGTTGCAGCTAATGCTCATAAACTAAAGACAACATGGCCATTTTTCATACCAGGGTTACCCGTGATTGGAATTCCAACTTTTGGCGCATTTATTCAATCACGTGGATTAACAATTAATCGAGAAATTTTATTTGATATAGCAGTAGCAGGACCAATTGCAGGACTGATAATTACAATCATAGTTTCAATGTATGGTGCATACACTGCACCGATACTACAAGAAGATGTTGCACAAGGACTTTTTGCAGATTCAAAATTAATGGAATGGAATCAAGGAGAACCATTACTAATGACTGCAAGTTTAGCGTTGTTTGGAAAAGGTGGAACAGGTCATGAAGTAATAATGACGCCAGTTTTATTTGCAGCTTGGATTGGATTTTTAATCACATTCTTGAATTTATTACCAGCTTGGCAGCTAGACGGGGGTCACATGGCAAGAACTCTACTTGGTGCTAAACGTCACAAGTATGCAACAATTGGAAGTATGGCAATTCTTGTTGTGTTAAATTATTGGTTAATGGCAATGTTGATTCTTGTTTTAAGTTCAAAAAATCCTAGTGCAACACCACTTGATGATGTTTCCCCATTATCAAAAAATAGAAAACTTGCATACTTGGGTGTTATAGGATTAGCTATTTTATGTGCACCAATACCGTCAAATTTTTTACCTAATTTTTTACCTTAGTAAAACTCTAGCCCCATCCATTACAACTGCAACTTTTTGTCTAGCACCTTGGGTTTTCAGAATATAATCCAAAGAGGGTTTGATTCCAGACATGGAAATCATGTTTAGTTTTTTTACATAATATTCTGGAAGAATTGAAACCAACCCAATTTGAAAATTCTTTTGTATTTCGGATAAAAATAATAGATCCTCCATTCCAGAAATGTATTTAGTTGGATTTCGAAGTTGAACAAGACTCAATCTACCCTCAATGTATTGCTGAAGTGCATCAGAACCCAAACCAGATTTACATTCTGCTACCAAGATAGATAGACCTCCATTTTGTATTGCACTAGCACAATTCCAAAGAGATGAAAGAGATTTTCCAAGATTATCATTACTTGAGTCTTTTCCAGTGCTGATTATCATTGATTTGTGGTGACCTATATCTTTGATTGCAAAGGATTCTAGAGTTTTTGTAGATGAAACGGTTTTGGAAGGATGTTCTATTGTAAAATCAACAATACCTTGCGAATTTGCTATAATTTCAATTGCCTTAATTTCAAAATTATTGACAAATTTTTTTGCTTCATCAAAACTTTCTGTCAGTTGTCCAGGCGCAGGAAGATTACTCTTTCTTTTTGCATATGCAGAAAGCATTGATTCCTGACCAAACTTTTTGATTAATCTGGTGGAAACGGTTTCATACCCAAATAAACCATCAAATTCCATTTCTCCGATGAAAACAAGATTAGAATTAGAAAGATCAGCGTTGTCAAATTCATTAATTGAGCTTCCTTCTGGTAGACCAGATTTTACTAGATTCATTATTTTTTTCTCAGCCAAAATTTTAGGAAATGGTGATGATTTTCGTTCACATATTGTAAATAATGATGAGATAATTTTTTGAATAGATTTGGAGTTATGTAAAACTACAAGTTCCATAGGTTTTGTTAAATCAATAGTACTCAGTTTTTCATTGATCGCCGTATCTTCCAAGATCTTACCATCAGAATCAATTTTTTGTTCTAGATTCTCTGCCCGAATATCCAAAACAACATCAGTAATACCATAATTTAACCAGATTTCAGGCATGATTAATACACAATACAAACCAAAATAAATCCAGTGTAGTTAATTTAGATATGGAATTTGTAAAAGAGTTTGCAACCTTTTTGCATCAAAAGGGGATAATAAAATTTGGAGATTTTACACTGGCTAGTGGTAAAAAAAGTTCATACTATGTTGATTTGAGACTAGTTCCTAGTTATCCTCATCAATTTAGAACTATGATAAAATATCTGCAAAACAATATTGCAGAAAGTGTAGGATTGGATAGTTTTGATTCTTTAGTATCAGTTCCTACTGGAGGTTTGGTTATTGCATCAGCATTGGCAATTGAAACAGTTAAGCCATTAATCTATGTAAGAAGTAAACCAAAAGACTATGGAACTTCAAAATCAGTCGAAGGGCAAATTCATGAAGGAATGAAGGTTGTAATGATAGACGATGTTGCAACAACTGGAGGTTCGGTTGTAAATGCAATAAAGTCACTAAAAGAAGCAAACATAACAATAGAAGATGTATATGTAATTGTCAATAGAATGGAGGGTGCAGATGAAGCACTAAAAGAATTAGGAGTTAAATTACATTCTATCACCAATATAATACAAATCACACAAGCATTACACGAACAAAAACTTGTTGATGGTGATATTTTAGAAAAAGTAAGAAATCAGATTAGCAAGTAATTTTTGGCAGCTCAGACAAATGCCTTTCAATCATCGTTCAGATATAACTCTGATTCTTCATCGCAGCCAGTAAATTTTGTCTGTGCTCATTTTAAAACTAACGGAAGTAATATGGGCCCAAAGGGCTTCGATCCCTTGACTCCCCGGTTATGAGCCGGGTACTCTACCAAGCTGAGTTATGGGCCCTAAGCAGATGGATTTTACCTACAGTATAAAATGTTATGAGTTCAACAATATGCTTCATAACAACTATCAAGCAACAGATTTTGTGCAGAGATAGATTTATCTGCAATTCGGATCAAGTTATCTGAATCAGTTGATGTTTTTTCAAGAATATTTTTCCAAGATGCAGCATGACGAATATCAGCTTCTGTATGAAGTTTAAAGTATTCTGTAGCCTCTTCATTAGACATCCCATAGAATTCTGCCAAGCCATCAAGCTTTGTTTGGCTAATTTTAGGAATTTCTTTTTCAAAAGCATACATTGCACATGCTCCACCTTCATAGGTATTCATTAATTCTGATAATTCCAAAACAGATTTCCTAGTCTTTTCTAATCCTTCATATTGAATTAATTCATATTCGGAAACTCCCAGCTCTCCTGCAAATTTAACCCATGATTTTATGTGAATTGATTCCTCTTGTTGGTTATCAATTAATTCACTAATAACAGAATTAGGAGCCTTTTCTATAATAGGAGTCATAAATGATGGAACTGCCTTAACAAGTTGAAAGTATTCTTTAGAATAACCAGATAAAGAATCAAGAGTTAATTTTCCATCAGACCACATTTGATAGAATGGGTGTTTTAGTAAACTTCTTTCTTCAATCATTTCATCAATTCGTTTTATTAGATTCATATCACATCTTCCAATTTGCCAATAAAAAATCTTTGTGTGGTTTACAAAAGATTTTATGGACAAATTACCCAATTTTGTTGGGTTCCAGTGGTGTAGACCGGTCAAGCATACTGCCCTTTCAAGGCAGTGATCCCGGGTTCAAAATCTAACGATGAAAATCCCGGCTGGAGCACCAAGATTTAATTACTAATGAGAAAGTTTTTTGAATAGGCCCAATCTTGGACAGGAAAAATATCGAGATTAATCCTTTACTTGAAACATATAGTAAGTATATCGATAAAATCAATCAGGCATTAGATAGAGAATTATCGCTATATTCAGAATCAGAATTCATTGAACCACTAAAATATTCCTTAGAGGGTGGAAAACGCATTAGACCAATTATCTTAGTTTTGGCTGCCGAAAGCGTAGGAAAAATTGATGATAATACATTGGCAGCATCATGTGCTGTAGAATTTTTACATATGGAATCTATCATACATGATGACATTATAGATAACGAAACAATGCGAAGGCAAAAAGAACCATTTCATATCAAATATGGGTATAACACAAGTGTACTAACAGGAGATTTTGTTTTGGGATTAATTCTTGCAATTTCTTCAAGATTAGACAATGCAAGAATAACAAAGGATTTGGCAACAACAGCAATGCTGATGAGTGAAGGAGAAATGATAGAAAGCAGATTAGAAACTAGTGAAGATGTTACTTTTGATGATTATCTCAAAGTAATTGAATACAAAACTGCTACTGCATTTGAAGTGGCTGCAAGAATAGGTGCAATTATTGCAAATGGTAGTGAAGAAGAAATAGAAGCACTAACAGAATATGGAAAAAATATAGGAATTGCATATCAAATAAGAGATGATTTGTTTGACTGGAAGAATGAAGATAAATTATTTAATTTACTGATCAAGAAAAGTTCTGATCCAAGAGATGTTTTCAATAAAATGGAAGAACTTTTAAAAAAATATTCTGACAAGGCTAGAGCAAGTTTAAGAAAAATTTCAGATAGTGATGCAAAAATGAATTTGGATAATCTTATAAAATTTACAACGTTTAAGGCATAATACCTAAGCTAATCGTTGGTGCAGCAAATTCTACAAATTTAATAATTGGATCTGGATATACACCGAATCCTACCAAGAAAACTATTGAAAATATCATGATTGCAATTACAGACTTTGGTTCAGATATTCTTTTTTCAGTTTCTCCTTCAAAGTACATTTTTCTTGTGATCCAACCATAGTAAGCTAATGATAAAGCACTGTTTAGAACTCCAGCTATTGCAAGCCACGGTGCCCACCATATAGTTGAACCAGCATCCAATGCACCACCAAATAACATTATTTTACTCCAAAATCCAGCAAGTGGAGGTACACCAGCTAAAGCAAATAATGAGATTACCAATCCAAGTGATGTAATAGGCATTCTTCTACCAAGTCCTTTGAGTTTATCGATGTTAGTTACTGCAAGTGTGGTTACTATTCCTGCAACTGCTATGAAGGCAGCACCTTTCATTACTGCGTGATTCAATATTTGGTATAGAGAACCTTGCAAACCAAGAGAGCTGTATGGAGCTACTGCAAGTCCAATCAAAATGTAGCCGGCATGAGCAATACTAGAATATGCTAACATCCTTGCAAGATTCTTTTGCATGATTGCAGCGATGTTACCAATGGTCATCGTCATCACTGCAATTATACCAAGAGCTAAAGTCCAATCAAGATTAAGTACAACCATTCCCAAAACAACTATTCTAATTGTTGCTGCAAATCCTGCTTTCTTTGTTCCAGCTGCAAGTAAAGTGGTAATGGTTGGAGGTGCACCTTCATAAGTGTCAGGCAACCATTGATGGAAAGGTACCAGCCCCATTTTAAATCCAAATCCGGCAATAAACATTCCAACAGATAACAATGCCAATGGCAATAACGAAGGATCAAGAGTAGAGTAACCCTGAATAACTTCACCAATATTTGTTGAACCAGTTAATCCATAGGATAATGAAATTCCATAAACAATAATTGCAGATGATAATGCTCCAAACAAGAAATACTTTAGTGCAGCTTCATTTGAGCTTGGATTCTTTTTCATAAATCCAACAAGAACGTATGTCGGAATGCTCATGAGCTCCCATGCAACAAATAACATCACCAGATCAGTAGAATATGCTACTAACACCATACCGATTGTTGAAAGGAGTATTAAGGAATAGTAAACAGCAGGATAGTTCTTTTTTCGCATGTAATTAAAGGAGCCAACTGTAGTGAAGATTGCAACAATTAACATCGCGATTGCAAAGAATCCACCAAATGCGTCATCTACAAGTACATCTTCAGAAAACAGAGCAGACGGAAGAATATTATCAGCGAGGAATTGATATGCAACATATCCAATTGATGCAATCAATGCAGCAAATGCAATAACTGCATAAAATGAGTTTGAATCTTTTTCTTTTCTGGCAATGCTGATTATAGGTAACAAAACTCCCACTGTACCAAGAATTGCAATTATTACCAATGGAGTTGAACTGATTTCTAGCATCTCACATTATCTCCTATATCAACAATATCAGGACTACAAATAGCAATCCTGCCCCAAATACGAATAGATAAGACTGGGTTACACCAGTTTGAGTGCCTTGAACTACTTTGGCACTCCAACCAACTGCTTTTTGTAATCCATTATTCATTCCATAATCAATAACAGTCTTTTCAAAGTATCTGAATACTCCTCTTGAAAGCCATAATGGAGCTACAACAAAGCACCAATAGACAATTGCATTAAGATAAAATCGATTTAGAATAACTTTATGAATAGCATAAAAGAAAATATTTGAATTTACAAATTTAACAGGATCAACCCATCTACCAATATAGAACACATATCCTAATCCAGTTCCAATTGCAAAAGCAGATAATGATGCAGCGAGTGCAACTGGATTAATTCCATCTAAGAATTCAGGCAATATTGAATTTTCAATTTCGTTATGTACAGAATGGATTCCAAATGAGTCTTCAAGATAATCTGTAAATAATTCATGCAGTCCGCCTTCAAACGATAAGCCAACTAGACCAATAGCAATTGTTAGTACTGCAAGAATTCCATATGGTACCCACATAGATAATGATGCTTCATGAATATGATGTCCCTCTTCTTCCATTTTTTGAATATGTTTACTCTTTGAACCATAGAAGACCAATCCAAGCATTCGAGTTGTGTAAAATGCAGTTATTACTGCAGTCAATACAGCAATTGCAAATATTGGTATGGCCCATTCATGTCCTGATGTGTAAACTGCGCCAAAGATAGAATCCTTACTCCAGAAACCAGTTGTGATAAATGGTGCACCCATTAATCCAAGACCTGCAGCCCACATAAACACATAAGTCTTTTTCATGTTTTTGCGTAATCCACCCATATCAGTCATGAATCTTGAACCAACAACATGTAGTAATGAACCGGCAGCCATGAACAATGATGCCTTAAACATCGCATGTGAAATTAGATGAAAGAAACCTGCGGTATAGCCATTAACAAATTGTTGTGATAATCCAGCAATGCCTAGTACCATCATCATATAACCAATCTGAGAACCGGTAGAGTATGCAAGTACTTTTTTAATTTCAGAATTAACCATACCCTGAAGTCCTAAGAGAAGGGCAGTAGTAGCACCAACGAGTAGAATCACTTCAAAGAATTGATCTGCTAGAATTCCAGCAGCGCTTAAAGCAAAAACCAACGGTGCCAGTCTCATAACTAGGAAAACACCTGCTTTTACCATTGTTGCAGCATGGATTAAAGCAGAAACTGCTGTTGGACCAGTCATTGCCTCTAAGAGCCATTCATTTAGTGGGAATTGTGCCGATTTGCCAACAGCACCACCAAATAATAAAATGAATGCAGGTACTAAGAGACCTTGTGCAGACATTGTTGTAGCCCAAGATGTATCATGCATTAATTCTCTAAATCCAAATGTTCCGGCAAATAAAAATATCAAAAGCATACCTGCAATCATCATAACGTCACCAACTTTTGTCATGATGAAAGCTTTCATACCGGCATGAGTTGGTGAATAATAATCTAAAAGACCAAGAACAGTTCGTCCTTCAGTACCAACATGATCTTTCTTTTTATCACGATACCAAAAGCTAATCAATGCATAGGAGGCAAGTCCTACACCTTCCCAACCAAAGAATACTTGTAACAAATTATCAGATAATACAATTAATTGCATTGAACCAATAAAGAACAACATCCAGAACCAAAATCTTGTGATTGATTTATCGCCTTTCATGTAACCGGTACTGTAAATCATAATGAGAAATGAAATCCATCCAACTACATTTGCCATAATTATTGAAAGTGGATCAGCTAGCACACCTGCTTTCAAACCAATAGAATCAATCCAAGATATTTGATCATGAATTTCATGTGCTTCCAATGCCATTGGTAGTAGAGATACTGCAGAAATTGCACTCATCAAAGCAAATCCAACTGCTGCATATCCAGTTGCATGTTTTGATATTTTTCCAATTCCCGGCATTATCAATGCAGCAATAAAAGGCAGTATCCAAACTAACCAAGCGCTTGCAGCACCTACTTCAAATGGCAAACCTAACACTTCAGCTGCCATAAACTAAACCCCTATTACCCCACTCATGTATGGAATTATTTGATTAAAGAATATGTCAGGATAAATTCCTAGAACTATTGTAAATCCTGCAAGTACCATCATTGGTGCAGTCATATACCAACTTCCTTCTTTAACATTCTCAAGGTGTTCTGGTAGTTTTCCAAAGAATACACGTTTTAGCATCCAAAGAATGTAAGACATTGTTAGTGCAGTTGCAACAAGACCTAAACCAAATGTGACGGCTCTAACGGTAGAACCATCTTCAATAGCAGTTTCTAACGCTCCATAAAATAGGGTCCATTCACCCATAAAGCCACTAGTTGGTGGCACCCCCATAATTGTCAATGCACCAATCACTGCACAAACAGCAGTTATTGGCATCTTACCAGCTAACCCACCTAGTTGAGAAATATTTCTAGTACCAACTTTAACAATTATAATTCCAGCCATCATGAAGAGGATACCTTTACCAAGTGCATGTGTGACATACATCATCTCAGCCCCAGATAACCCAAGTACAGACATGGAACCAATTCCAAATAGAATGTAACCCATTTGACTGATACTAGAATATGCAAGTAATCGTTTGATGTCGTCTTGCATTAGTGCCATTGCACCGCCGTAAATCATTGTAACAAGACCCCAAATATGGAACCAAATTGAAAGGTCGGCAAATGTGTTTGGTAAAAATTCCACAATTAATCTAAAAATACCATAAGCACCAATGCCGATCATTGCAGGGGATAGTAATGCACTAATTGGAGTTGGTGCAGAACCATGAACCCATGGAAGCCATATGTGGAACATGAATACTGCCAATTTGACTCCAAGGCCAATTGAAATTGCAATCGCTGAAAGCATTAGAATGTCTTGTGGAATTTCTGATTCTTGAATATCTGCAAAGTCAAAACTTCCAATTGTAAGACCAATCATTAAAAATCCTAATAGTAAAACAACTGCACCTGCATGAGTCCAAAGCAAGAACATTAAACCAATTTTTCTTCTTGGACCCGCACCCCATAGAGCAACCAAAAAGAAACCAGGAATCAACATTATCTCAAAGAATACATAAAATTCAATTAGGTTTGTAGACAGTACAGTGCCAAGCATTCCCATTGCAAATACAAGATAAAGAGCAAAGTAAAGTCCAGACTTGGCATTAACATAGTTTGAAAGAGAAGAGGATTCAATTATTGTTGAATTACCACTAGTTGATGTGATTTCGTGTTGTTCTTCCTCGTATTGTTCATGAAATCTATGAATCATGTATGGTTTTGAATAAAGTACCAAGATTGTACTTAGTACGTAAATCATAATAGCAAATGGAGATGCTAAACCATCCAATAGGAAACCAAATTCACCGAATTGTTCTGTCCACGGATAATGTTCTTCGGTGGTACCACTTAATGTAGCTAGAATAATCAATATGGTAGCATAAAGCAGAATACCAAAGGTAAACCACATTGCAGGTGTAGGACCTATTTTTCTTCCAATTATGTAGGCAATTGGAGATAATAGTAAAGGCAAGAAAACTGCCTGTAAAAGTGCATATTCCATTATCCTTTCAAGTTCCTAAAGTCTGCAATGTCAATATTCTGATACATACGATATGCTACAATAATTAATGAAAGTCCAACTGCAACTTCAGCTGCAGCGATTGCAATTGAAAATAATGCTAATGTTTGACCACCACTATGTGGTAAGAATCTTCCAAATGCAACCAAGTTAAGATTTGCGGCGTTGATAATTATTTCAACTGCAAATAACATTCTAATGGCATTTCTCTTTACAGACAAACCATAAATTCCAATACCCAAAAGGGCAACAGACACTAGAACAAAATCAATCAGTTCGTTGGTCATTTTCTACATCTTCTCTTCTTGCTAAAATCAGTGCACCGGTAACTGAACCTGTTAAGATTAATGCCATTAAAATCAAAGCTGGCCAATAATATGTTAGAAAGTCTGCACCAATATTTCTAAAATCAACTGCTGGTTCATCAGTAGTTATTGTTTTGATGCCAGAATTCATTATAATTGAACCTAATGCAACCATAAAAACTAGCATTAGTGCAATGCCAACAAATTTTCTTCTTTTATCTTCAACTTTCTTGAAGATAAGTTCTCTTTTTACTAGCATGACGGTAAACAAAATCAAAACTGCAATAGAACCTACATAGACGGCTAGTTGGAACATTGCAACAAAGGGTGAGTCCAAAAGTAAAAAGAATCCTGCAATTCCGCCAAGGGTTCCCATCAAAGCAATCGAACCGTAAATTAAAGATCTCATCTCCAAAGCAGCTATTGCAGAGCCAATTGTAATTACAGATAATGCAAGAAATATAGCATCAGCCATGTGTTGCACCTCGATTAGTAATTTTTATTTCAGAATCTTGAGAAACAAATGGTTTCACTTGAAGTTGAGCTGGTGTGTAAATCAAACCTTCCTTGCTAAATGAAGAAAGTTCATAATCATTTGTCATGTACAATGCATAAAATGGGCATGCATCAACACATAACCCACAAAATACACATTTGCCATAATCAATTTGTGGCATGATAGCTTTTTTATTATGTTTGTATTCTTCTGGAACTTTTACCATGGCAATTGCTTCTGCTACTCCCTCACATGCAATGGAACACAGCTGACAGCCAGTACAATGATCATGAAATAACATATGACGGCCTTTTTGACCTGCAATTCCAACACCGGTGGATGGATCAAATTGATAACCATCACCAACAAACTTTAGTTTCTCTTCAGGATATCGTAATGTAAATCGTTTAATGGCTAAATGCTTAATTCCTGAATTTAATGCCTTGATAATACCAGTAGCTGTATTCATTACAATATTCCTCCAGGTCCCAAGACTCCAGCGTACAACAAACCGAGTGCTATAAAGATGTTAACGAATGCAAGTCCAATTAGTTTGTACCAACCAAGACTCAATAACATATCAATTCTGATTCTTGGGAAAACTCCTCTTGGTAATAAAATGAAAAAGATTACTCCTACTGTTTTTATTATAAACCATAAAACACTGTTTAGCATCTCTTGTGAAAATACTGGCAAGCCAGGAATTTTTGCAGTGATTGGACCCATTACTATTCCATCAGTGATAATTTCTTCAGGGAAAGGAGGCCAAATCATTGGTCCAGACCAACCACCAAGGAATAAAACAACAAACAATGCAGCAAATGCATAAAGTTTCAAGTATGTTCCTAATTGAACAAGACCGTAAATCATTCCAGAAAATTCAGTTAACCAACCAGCAACAATTTCACTTTCTGCTTCTGGTAAATCAAATGGAATTCTTTCTAATTCTGCTAATATCGTAATAAAGAAAATAATTGCACCAATTGGCAAAAATACAATCCATGGAAAATTAGATTGACTAGCAACAATTTCAGAAAGATTCAGAGTCCCTGTAAGAATTACCACCCCCAATAATGAAAGAATTAATGGAATTTCAAAAGACACCATTTGATGTAATGCTCTTATTCCACCAATGAATGGGAATTTACTGTTTGAAGACCATGCAGAAAGAATAGTTATGATTGGAAAAAATCCAATAATTGCAAATACTGCAATTAAGCCAACATCGACATCTGCAACCACCCATCCTGGTGCAACTGGAATTAATGCAACAAACGCTGCAGCTGTTGCGACAAATAGTATAGGTGCTGCCCAGAAAATTGGCTTGTCAGCTTTTGCAGGAATTATAATTTCTTTTGAGATTAGCTTTAGTCCATCCCCCATTAATTGTAAGATTCCTTCAAATTTTCCACAATAGAAAGGACCAACTCGAAGTTGTAGTTTTGCCAACATTTTTCTTTCTATAAAGATCGTTCCAGCTGCAATTAATGCTGCAAATCCAAATCCAGGGAAAGCAGCAATTTTAAACAAATCAGTAGTCATGAAAGCTTTCAAAATTGGAAGAGTTCTAGAAGGATCTGCTAACCATGTTAATGCAAGAAACGGTGTAAGTAATTCACCGTTAATCACAGGCATTTCAATGTAGAATAAAATTATAAAAACAGCTGGGAGACCGATTAATACAAAGATAAGAAGTATCCAAAACACATTATCTAAAATAGACTTTACAAATTCACTAAACTTGAAGTTTGGTGCAATGACAGACATTTATCTATCTGCCTCCACTGGCCAGTAATTAAGACTCCAATATACAGCTGGCATGTTTCCGAGTTTTTCCCCTTTGAGAAGATATGGTAATGCAATTAAGTTTCTAAAGGAACCAACACTTAGTTTTAATCTATAAGGTTCAGGTTTTCCATCAGAGACGATATAGCAACCCAATGAACCTCTACCTGATTCTACACGCTTGTATACTGAATCAAGTCCTTTTCCTTTTGGATTTGGTTTTAGTTTAACTCTAACAGAACCAGACTTTGGCATTTTTTGTAATGCTTGTCTAATTATGTTACAGCTTTCCAACATATCAAGCCATGGAATTTTTGATCTTGCATAAGAATCTCCCTCCTTCATTACATTACTGTGAACATCTAATTCATCGTAGACATCATATGGTTCCTTCTTTCTAAGATCATAGTCAACACCGCTAGCACGAAGAACAGAACCAGTCGTACCTAATCGAATTGCATCTTGACGTGATAAAACACCAGTATTAGCAGTTCTAGCAATTAAAATTGGATTGTCATAGAAAATTGCCGCATATTCTTTGATTCGTTTTTCAAAATAGTTTACTTGTCTTAAACAAACATCTTCAAAGTTTGGCGGCAAATCATTTCTTACACCACCGGGTACAAAATGAGCATGTGTAACTCTAGCTCCTGTCATTTTTTCTAATAGATCAATTAGTAACTCACGATCACCTGCTGGCCACATAAACATTGTAGAGTGACCTAAGAATATCCCATAGATTGCAAGCCAATACATTGTGTAAACACATCTATTCAATTCAGATGCAATAACTCGAATGTATTTTGCTCGTTCTGGTACTTCAATACCAAGAAGTTCTTCAACCCCTAAAACATATGGATATAAAATATTGCAAGAATCATGAATGACGGGTCTTTCTAAATGTGGAATGTTTGTAATGTAATTTCTATATTCAGCCATCTTTTCTTCACCGCGATGAACATAACCAGGATCAGGATCACATGCAACAATAAAGTCACCATCAATTTGTACAATAATTCTCATATGACCAGAACCTGGGTGTTGTGGCCCAACATTAAGAGTCATAATTCTCTCATCTACTTTCTGAAGTGCAAGTCCCGGCGGTAATTCGTTATTCATCTCTATCTTCCTTTAATTGCAAAGTCCTTTCTTAGAGGTGGTAAATCTGCCCAATCTTCTGGCAAAAGTAATCGTCGATTATCTGGATGACCTTGAAAGTAAACCCCAAACATTTCAAAAATCTCTCTTTCATGAAATTCTACACTATAAAATATTTCTCGAAGACTAGGAAGTTTTGTTGCATCGTTTCCAGGAATTGGATTTTCTTCTCTTTGTGCTCTGGTTGCCAATACAAGAATTTGTCTTGATAGTGAAGAATCAGTGTAGGAACCTAAATGATAAACCACTTCAATTTCTTTGTCCTGAGGATAGTCTACACCTGATACAGATTCAGCGTGATCAAAATTTAGAACATCTCTTAGAAATGCAGCCACTTCTTTAACATCATCTCTGCCAACATTAATCCTAACTCTATCTGGTTTTACAAATGCTACTTTAATTCTAGTGCCAAATTTTTCAACAATTTTATCTGCAAGACCTTTTTCAAATTTTGGTAATTCAATTTCTTTTTCTGGAGTAGGACTTGCTTTAGTAGATGCAGGTGTTACATCAGATGTGGTTTCAATTGGTTCATTATCAGAATCAGAACTCATTATACAAACTTCCTAGCCTTCATTCTCTTGATTTTTTCTTGTAGTAACATGCATCCTTGAATAAGAGTTTCAGGTCTAGGTGGACAACCTGGGACATAGACATCTACTGGTAGAACTCCATCAATACCTGGAAGTACATTGTATGAATCAAAATACAACCCACCAGTAATTGCACATGCACCCATTGCAATTACATATTTTGGTTCTGGCATTTGATCATAAACTAAACGTAGACGTGGTGCCATTTTTCTTGTGATAGTTCCCTGAACTACAATTAGATCACATTGTCTAAGTGAACCAAATGCCTCAATGATACCAAATCTTTCAACATCATATCTTGGACTAGATGCTGCTCCAAATTCTACACTACAACATGCAGTTTCAATATGTACAGGCCAAAGCGACCATATTCTACCCCAATTGATTGCATATCCCAATGGTTTACCAATTGCTTGTTCTAAAATATCACCTAGCTTTCCAACAAACACATTTGCATTTTGTGGTGTTATCAGATCTTTTAGCAATATAATCCCTCATTTTCATAATTTTGATTTATATAAAAAACTACCATATGTTTCGTCTCCCTGACTGATGTAATGCAAAAGCCATTGCAGCAAACATAATTGCCAAGAAACCGATAATTGGCAAAGTTGCAGATTTCGGAAGTTCTAAAAGTGCACTTCCCCATGCATATAAGAAAATTGCCATAACATCAAAAACAACGAACATCAAAATGTAAGCATAATACTGCATCATAAAGTGAGTTCGTCCTTCACCTGATGGGACTTGCCCACATTCCATTGGCAAAAATTTAACTGGATTACTTCTTTTTCGAGGAGAGATCATTCTAGAAATTAAAAGTGCAGGTGCCATTGCTACTACTGCAAATCCAAACATTAACACTACAGTACTATAATTGCCCGCTAATTCCCCGACCAATTTAGCTTTGAACCCAAGTTTTTGTATAAAAAGGTATGCACTTTTTTAATTTAAATTTTAGAAAAGCAGTTTTTGAAAAGTACTTAATAGGATAATCACAAACGCGATCATGTCATTGAATGTTGGAGATATTGCTCCCAACTTTGAACTTCCAGACATAGATCTCAAAATGAGGACTTTGGATGAATTCAGGGGGGGGAAAATCATACTGTCATTCTTTGTTGCTGCAAGCTCTCCAGTTTGTGAAAATGAGCTGTGTAAGTTTAGAGATTCTTGGAGTGAGATATCAAATCTTGGTACCAAATTAGTTGCAATAAGTAATGATGGGCCATTTGCTAACAAAGCATTTGCACAAAAACACAACTTCAATTTTCCAATATTGGCAGATTATAACAGTAAAACAATTCGTGATTACGATGTTTTAATGCCACATCTACTACACATCAAAGATTACAATGCAGCAAAACGTTCTGTGTTTATAATAATGGAAGATGGAAAAATTGGATACAAGTGGGTATCTGAGAGTCCATTGAACGAACCTGATTATGAAGAAATTAAAAAATTTCTAAAATAAGAAAAATAATTGTTTATTCTATTTCTGCAACAATATCGTTTTTAGCTACGGTTCCACCAACTTTAATTTTGATAGATTTGATGGAACCATTTTTGTGAGATTTAACAGCAACTTGCATTTTCATAGACTCTAAAGTACAAATCACATCTCCTTGTTTTACAGAGTCACCTTCTTGAACAGCAATAGAAACAACTTTGCCAGGAATTTGACTTTTTAATGTTAGTTGAGTATCAAAAGAACCACTACTGCCAGAATTTTTGAAAACAATTTTATCAAAATTAGTATGCATGTTAAGAGTAATTGGCACATTATCAATAATGAGATTCATTTCATTTGTCGAAGTTTCGAGATATTTTGCTCTATGATATTTTTGGTCTAGTATAAATTCAATTCCTTTTGAATCCATTTTTAGAATTTTTATTTGATGTTTAATGGTGTTGATTTGAATCACATATTCGTTGTTACCAAGATTTTCAGCGATTTCACCATCAAATGTTTTTTCAATATCTTTTATTTTATAATCCATTTATCATCAATCCAGTTTATTTTTCCAAGTAGAATTATTAGAAGTGGAATTTTGTACTCTACTCTTAAAATATTCAGAGTAAACAATGGCAGCTGCTAAAGCAGCCTCACTTTTTTCAATTTTTTCTGTTTTCAGATCTTCTTTTAATCTATCAATAATATTATAGCGCTTTAGAAAATCTGTTGTAAGATTTCCATTTTTGTATTCATCAGTATTCAGAATTGTTTTATAAAGTGGTATTGATGTCTCAACACCTTGAATGTAAAAATCATTTAATGCATTTAGCATTCTGGTTCTTGATTCTTCAAATGTTTGACCCCATGTGCAAAGTTTGGCCATCAAAGAATCATAAAATGGAGACACAGTACAGCCAGAATAAAGATATGTATCACATCTAACGCTTGGTCCTGATGGAATAGTCACATCAGGTACAGGTCCAGTAGAAGGGGCAAAATCTAAGAATGTGTCTTCTGCATTTATTCTACATTCAATTGCATAGCCATTCATTTTGAGATCTTTTTGTTTGAATGGAAGTGGTTCTCCATTTGCAATATCTATTTGTAGTTTAACAAGATCTAATCCAGATACAAATTCAGTAATTGGATGCTCTACTTGTAGTCGAGCATTGATTTCTATGAAATAGAATTCACCATTATCTGCTCGAAGAAATTCTGCAGTACCAAGATTAGTATAATCAACTGCCTTAGATGCTTTAACAACCAATTCGCCAATTCTATCTCTTGTTTCTTGATCAACTATGGGCGAAGGTGTTTGTTCAATAAGTTTTTGATTACGTCTTTGAATTGAACATTCTCTTTCAAATATATGAACGGCGTTACCATGTTTGTCTCTTGCCATTTGGTATTCAATATGTCTGGTTTTTTGAAGAAATTTTTCAACTATTATTGCAGATTTCCCAACTGCCGAAATTGATTCACTTGTAACTGTTTCAAAACCTTCTCGTAGTTCTTTATCATTATTTACTAATCTAATTCCACGACCACCACCACCGAAAACGGATTTTAACAGTACGGGGTATGAAATGTCATTTGCAATTTTTAATGCCTCTTCAACATCTTTTACAAGACCGGGGCTTCCTGGCACAGTTGGGACTTTTGCTTTTAACATAGCAGATTTACATTGCATCTTATCACCACAAAGATCCATAGATGCGGCAGATGGACCAATAAAGTTTATTTTATTTTTTTCACATTTACTTGCAAAGTCAGAATTTTCTGAAAGAAAACCATAACCGGGATGTATGGCATCTGCACCGGAAGATAATATAGTCTCAATAATTTTTTCTTGATTCAGATAAGATTTTGCAGGAGCAGCTTCGCCAATATGATATGCTTCTGTAGCTTGTTTGACATGTAAAGAATTGTAATCTTCATCGGAGTACACAGCTACAGTTTTGATTCCAAGTGCTTTGCATGTTTTAATTACACGTAAAGCAATTTCTCCTCTATTTGCGATAAGAACTTTCTCAATCATGTTTAATCACAGATTGATATTTCCATGTTTTCTTGGAAGTTGCTTTTCTCTTTTGTTTGCAAGCATCTCTAATGCTTTGATTAACATAGGCCTTGTTTCAGCTGGATCAATTACATTATCGATAGTACCATGAGATGCTGCAACGTAAGGATTTTCAAATTTTTCTGAGAATTCACTGATTAGTTGTTTTTTAAGGGCTTCAGGATCATCTGCACTAGATAGTTCCTTTCTATACATAATTTTTACAGCTGCTTCAGCACCTAATACGGCACATCGTGCAGTTGGCCATGCATAATTCACATCTGTTCTTAGATTTTTACTTCCCATAGCTATGTATGCTCCACCATATGCTTTTCCTATTACAAGTGTAATTCTAGGAACAGTAGCCTCACAATAAGCATAGAGAAGTTTGCTACCATGTCTAATGATACCATTATGCTCTTGATTAGAACCTGGCATGTAACCAGGAGTATCTACAAATGTAATAATTGGAATATTGAATGCATCACAAAATCTAATGAATCTAGCTGCTTTGTTTGATGAGTCAATATCAAGTGCGCCAGCAAGATGCAATGGTTGATTAGCAACAATACCAATGACTTTACCATTTAATCTACCATAGCCAACAACAATATTTGGTGCAAACAATTCATGAATCTCAAAGAATTCATGATTATCAACAACAGAGTTAATGATTTCCTTCATGTCATATGGTTGTAAAGGATTATCAGGGATAATATTGATTATATTATGATCAAGTCTGTTTGGATCGTCATCAGTTTTTATTTTTGGTGGTTCTTCTGTATTATTTTGTGGAAGAAAAGAGATTAATTTTTTTATACAATCCATACATTCGTATTCGTTCTTTACAACAAAATGTGCAACACCACTTTTTATTCCATGTGTCATTGCACCACCTAAGTCATCAAATGAAATTTCTTCTCCTACAACAGTCTTTACTACATCAGGTCCAGTGACAAACATAGTTCCTACTTTGTCAACCATAATAACAAAATCAGTCATTGCAGGTGAATATACAGAACCTCCAGCTGATGGACCAATACTTGCAGTGATTTGTGGAATAACACCAGAAGCTAATTGATTATGATAAAAAATATCAGCAAATCCATCAAGACTCATAATTCCTTCTTGAATTCTTGCCCCCCCTGAATCCATTATTCCGATTATAGGACAACCTGTCTTAACTGCATGATCCATTAGTTTTGTAATTTTTTTAGCCCCCATCTGACTTAGTGTACCACCAAGTACAGTAAAATCATAAGCAAAGACAAAGATTTGTCTACCATTTATTATTCCATAACCGCCAACAACACCATCGGTGTAGAATTTCTTTTTCTGCATATCATATTCATGATAATGATGAGTTGTAAGTGGATCAATTTCAGTAAAAGTACCAGCATCCAATAAAAGATCAATTCTTTCACGAGCTGTTAATTTACCTTTGTCGTGCTGATCTTTGATTTTATCTTGTCCTCCACCTTGTAATGATATTTTATTTCTCTTAGAATATTCCTCAATTTTATCGAAATGCATCTGATATTGTAGAAAAGAAATCTTCCTATATTAATTTAGTTTGGGTTTTTTGGAATTCATTAGAACATGATATATTATTTTAAAGACATTCATTCAAATCTGATGGTTTTGAATAACCGTTAATTTATGAATTAAGATTCAAGAGCAGAAAATTCTTTTTTACAGATTTTTGATAAGAATCAAAAGAATTTTTCTCTTCGCTGCATTTTTTGCATATACATAACTGAGAAACCTTCTGAATATCACAAGTATCTTGAAATTCACACTGTAAGCATCCAGCTGAACCTCTACAAACGATACACTGAAGTTCATTTATTTGGGCACATTTTTCATGTTTCACCCCTAATCCTTTTGCCCACAATCCAATTTCATTTACTTCGATTTTTTCATTACAGACAATACAAGTACCTGGAAACTTCATTGGAATTTTTCTCCAGCTCATCGAATTGATTCAATCTCCTTTTCAAGAATATCATCGAAAGTATCTTCGAATTCTAATTTTAATTTTTTATTTTTCATACAAAATAATACATATGGAAAACATATTGTAACAAATGTACTTGATGATAGATGTAAATTTTTTGCCATAATAGAAGATAGTGCTTTGATTTTTTTCCCATCCCATCTAATACGATTTAAAAGTGGCCATGAAAGGTTGTATTGTGCGTATCTTATTCGCTCATCGTTTTGATATAATCCAATCAGAATTTCATTGAGATAACGTAGTAATCGCCAATTTTGAGTTTTCATAATTTTTCCATAAAGCATATCAGCTTCAGAAATAATTCCCAAGAGTTTTGCGAGTGTATTATTATCTAAATTGCTGGTAATAATACTAGAGTAAAAAGCATCGATTTTTAATTTTGGATCAATTTGTATAGAATACAAAACGCTTCTAGCTTCATCAAGTGAATTTGCTTTAAAAAATGCATTAACACCATCTTCTACATTTATGATTTCAAATGACATTTCGGTTTGAGGATTAAATCCAGTAACAAGGGATTGTGTTAAATTAATCATAGAACGAATATCGCCATGTGATCTATCAATTACTTTTATCATAGAACCAGAACTGAGTTTTACATTTTCTTTTTTCAAAATATTTTCAAGATATATTTTCAAAAGGCGTGGAGGAATTGGCTTGAAAGAGATAGTTTTAACAACTTTTTTTATACTTTTCATTTTATCGGAGATATCAGAATTTGCAGCTAGTAGGATTGGTACAGTAGGTTCCTTTAAAATTTCAATGAGTGCTTCTGCACCGCCATAATCCCCCCTGCCATGAATTCCATCAACTTCGTCAATGAAAATCATAGGAACCCCTAAAATGCTAACATTACCTAATACAGGCGAAAGAATTTCATTTAGTCGAGATTTACTTCTCACATCACTTGCATTCAGACCAATCATATCATATCCAAATTGTTTTGCAGTAAGAAATGCAATTGTTGTCTTTCCAATTCCAGGTGGACCAACTAGCAGAAGTGGCTTTGTACCTTTTTTCCATTTTGTGAACCATTCAATTATCAAAGATCTGGATTCTTCATTACCAAGCATGTCAGAAATATTCTGAGGCCTATATTTTTCAGACCACATCAATTCAATCACTTTGGGAGTTTAGATTCAAACTCTGACCATTTGTTTGCTTTTTGTAATTGATTATACCAATATTGATTATAGTGTTCAACAGTCAAAAATAAAAATTCTAAAAATTCTGTATGTGAAAATTCTTCAGGCAGTAATTTAAGTGCTAAACGAGCGTCTTGAAGATACAAATTACTTTTTTCTAATGTTATTTCAAATCCTTTTTTGACATCATTGGATAATAAAGTGTAATACAATGGCCAAGAAGGGATTTTCACAAATCCATTTTTAATAGAGTCTTCAATTTCATTTCCACATCCAACACCTTCAGCAGCTCTTGCCATTCCCAGATAGAAAATTTCTCCAAGAGGTCTTTCTGCTAAAGCCATATTTCTTCCGGCTGTCCCCATTACAGATCGATATTTTTTGTAAGATAGGTTCATTTCTTCTTCTGTAATTTTAGTTGGTTTTGATTTTAATTTCTCATCAAGATATTGACCTATTCGTGCATCTTTGAATCCTTCTTCAAATTCTTTTAAAACTTCATCGCCGCCTTTAGAAATTTTATCTCGAGCTAATTTCAAAATATATGGATTCATTAGTTTGTAATCATCAAGATATTCCAAATCTTCATCTTTGTCTACAATTCTATCCATTGGTTCACTAAGATCAATTGCTAAAATATGACCTTCCACAATATCTTGTCTTAACTGAGGATCTTTTTTTTCAGTATAATTAGAAGCTCCGTCAAATAATGCATTAAATACAGGAAAAGTCATTTTTACAAAATTTGAATTTAGAATACGAAGTACTCTATCTTTAATTACGTCTGGACTTTCTAATTTTGATTTTATACTGTTGATTTCAGAGGCCTGAAGAATGATTTCAGTAGAGCCTACTTCATTGCCAAATGCTTGTTGTGTTGAATTTGGAGAAAGATCAGATTTGATTTCATGCAAGAGATCTCTAGCAAATCTATCTACAAAATTTGGAAATTCATTTTCTGTTTCTTCTTTGTATTGAGAAAATAATTTGTAACCTTTTGATTTGAATAATCCTTGTTTCATAATTTGTTTTCCAGGTTTTGTACTCATCAAAGATTCTTTACTTACAACAGACTGATCTTTTCCACTCACATACGAAGAGCTGCTTTATTGTTATTTATGCTTTCAAAACTAGAAAATTTCTTTCACTTAAATTACGAAGAATGAAAAAGAAAATGATGGAAGTTATTGAAATTCTTCGCGAGGTTTCAAAACAGATTTATGAAAATGTAAAAGATTTGGCAGGGACGGATGATGCTGCAGGAGATTTTGGAAGAGGTGCAGGTGGAGATATTTCACGCAATATAGACATTATTGCTGAAAAAACAGTACTAGATTATCTTAAAGAAATTAATTTTGATTGTGTTGTTTTAGGAGAAGAATGTGGCAGAGTAGAATTGTCTAAAAATCCTAAAGGATTTGTCATTATGGATGCAATTGATGGTTCTGCAAATGCTGTAAGAGGGGTTCCATTTTTCTGTAGTTCATTAGCATTTGCAACTGAAGATAAATTGAGTTCCATTACAGACGGAGTAATAACAAATCTATCAAATGGAGATATGTATTGGGCATCAAAAGGCAAGGGAGCATTTTTGAATGAGTTAAAAATTAAAGTTCATGATAAAGAACCAATTTACAAAATTATTGGAATAAACACTTCAGGTGCCACAGCTGAATTGATGAAGAGATTACAACCGATATTTGAGCAGCAGAATCACATAAGACATTTTGGTGCAAATGCACTAGAAATGGCCTTGTTTGCAAGAGGATTAATGGATATTTTTATAGATCTAAGAGATAAAATTAGAATTCAAGATATTGCCGCAGGATACATAATAGTAAAGGAAGCGGGAGGATTACTTTTAGATGTAGATTTGAATCCACTTGATGCAGATCTTAGTTACAAAACAAGAATTTCGTTCATTGCAGCAGCAAATCAGAAAATTTTAGATGATGTTATTTCACAAATAAAAAAATAAAAATTATTTATAAGATAATTATGAATTAACATATACCAAAAGATATTATTAAAAAATTAAATTCTAAATAAAACAAATACAAATGGTTCTAATTTTGGCTATCCGTATGATTCATACTTAATTTCGTAACTTCCATCTTTACGTTTTTCTTCTTTTGTGACAAATTCTTTTGGTCCCAAGTATTCAATAACTCCATCAATTGTACCCTGATATCCACAAATGTAGACTTTGGTATTTGCAGTTGTGATTACTTCTCCAACCATTTCTTCTAAGGGTGAAACACCATTTTTGTTTGGTTTGAAGAATGATTCAACTCTTCCAATATGACCTGCCCAAGATCTGTTAAAGAATTCTTTTGGTCTACTAATGGCTGCCCTGTATTTGAAATTCCATTGATCTTTTCCTTTTGCTATACTTTCATTTTCTAATTCTGTCAGTAATTCTTTGTAACTTAGCTCATCAACATAACTTGCACCATGTAAAACAATGATCTCTCGTTTATCTCCAGTATCATGTAGATGTTTAGCAAAAGCGATAAATGGTGCAAGACCAGTTCCACCACCAACACAAACAATTCTTCTATTATCAGGTTGACCGTTTGGCAATTTATCGTCAATTAATAAAGCGTTACCTGTAGGATCTCCCAAGTATACTTCATCACCAACATTTGCATAAAATAATTCAGTTGTAACACGACCGGGCAAAGGCTTTCTAACCCATCTAATTACAAATTCAAAATAATCTTGGTTTTCAGGATGTGATGCAATTGAATATGCTCTTCTGACAATCTTTTGTTCAGATGGTATTGGCAATCCTATGGTAAGAAATTGACCTGTCGTATATTTTGGCATACCATCATTTGGGATTAAACGAATAACAACCAGATCTTCTTTGAGCAATTGCATGTAAGTAATTTTTGCCTTATGTTCTACGACCATACAAAGTAATTTTCGCTACTTTGGATAAATGTATTTCTGTTAAATTTTGATTGTAGATATCCTCAGATAGACTTGGATCAAATTCATATATAAAAATAAAAAATTCAATTAAACAATTTGGAAAATAGTGTATTATAACAATGAACGTGACAGAAACTCCTTTTTTGAACTATTAACGAATTATTCTATTTTTACGCAGGAATATTATCTTTTAATATTTATATCCAGAGATTCGGAGAGTAGACATGTCTAAACTAAAATGTGCTGATTATGGTTTTGAGTGTGATTTTGTAGTCGAGGGTCAAATAGAGCAGGTAATCGAAGAATTTGGAAAACATACAGAAAAGG